>JAFGIB010000375.1 GCA_016929805.1 Deltaproteobacteria bacterium
TGCTGCGGTTCCGCTCAGTCGTCGATAAAACATTTGACCCCGAGCTGGGCGCTAAAAATGTGAAATTATTTTTGCGCGAGCCCTTAGGAGACCAAGATCGTCGGCTGTGAAATTTTTACCTTAGACTCTTGGGTCCAGCCTTTTTTCTTAAGCTTTTCTACCAGCGTCGTGCGGTTTATTTGCAGAATGGTGGCAGCTCGGTTTTTATTCCAACCTGTGCGCTCCAGCGCTTGAAGAATTAGAGCGTTTTCAAACTGTTCTACGGCCTCGCGAAGATCAATACCGTCGGCCGGCAACACGGGGTGTTGTTTATCACCGACCGCCATCCGGTGAAACCTTCGAATCTTATTCGGAATATCTTCCAAGCGTATATCACCGGTGGATCGGATTAACACGATTCGTTCAATCGTATTCTCAAGCTGTCGAATATTGCCGGGCCAATCATAAGCTATCAACGCATCGATCGCGTCGTTTTCAATACCAGAGACCGAGCGCGAACGACGCTGGTTGGTTAGACGAATGAAATGCTGCACGAGCAAAGGTATATCTCCTCGCCTTTCTCTGAGAGCGGGCAGTTCGATGGGAATCGCGTTTAGTCGATAGAGTAAATCCTCGCGAAACCTACCCGCCTTGATCATTTCGTCCAAGTCCTTGTTGGACGCGGCGATGACTCTTACGTCAATCGGACGCGGATCGGCTTCACCCAACGTGGTGATTTCGCGTTCTTGTATCGCCCGTAGAAGTTTCGCTTGTAAATTTAAAGGCATCTCGGCGATTTCGTCGAGAAAGACCGCGCCGCCCTCCGCCTGGGCGAGACGACCCGGACGCCGCTGGATCTCGCCATTATCAAAACGTTCCGCGTGGCCGAAGATCTCTTCCTCTAATAGATTCTCCGGAACGGCCGAGCAATTTACCGTTACGAAAGCTCGATTTCGACGCTTGCTCGCCCCGTGCAACGCGCGCGCGACTAGCTCCTTACCGGTCCCGACCTCACCGTTTATCAATACCGAGCACTCTGTATCGGCCACGCTTTCTAATACTTCGAATAGTCGCATCAGCTTCGGATCGTGGCCTAAAACTCCGGGTGCGAACTTGTTGCGCCATCGATTCGCGGAATGTGTCGAGGAATCCTCGGACGGATTAGGATCGGCATTAATGCTTTCGTCAATAAATCGAATAAGTGCGCTATCAAGCGACTCGAAGGAAAACGGCTTGAGCAAAAAATCCGCCGCGCCGCGCTGTAGCGCCAGGATGGCGTTGTCGATGTTGCTATCGCCGGTCATAACGATCACCGCCGGTGCGGGCTCAATACCGGCTGCGCGGTCGACGAGCTCAAACCCTTGCCCGTCAACAAGTACGGTATCGACGATTACGACACGTATATCACCCGCGTGTTGGGCGAGAATTTCAAATCCTTGAGCGCAATTCGACGCTTCAAGCACGTTCATACCTTTACGCGATAGGTAGCGTTGAAGAGACCCGCGCAAGGCATCATCATCTTCTACGATCAGTACGGTTGGGCTCACGGTTAGTACCTCCTACTAATAATTTGATCAGTACATGTCGTTTTCAGACCGAAAATCGACACTTGGTAGGAGGAACGGGCACACCGGCAAATTATGAACCCCCTTCTGCCATTATTTTGGCAGATTTCTAGAACCTTCTTTGGTCCTCAGGGCAATAAAAGGAATTCCACCGGTACAGCCAGCGCAACGCGTTGAGCTGACACAACGCTCCACACGAGTGGATTCGTGTCAAATAAATGTCAATGCCTTAAACCCTAAAACTCAAAAAGTAGTCATTTTTACCGACATGTTGCCTGATATCGTTACCAAATGGCGATATGTCGGAAAACAACTACTTTTGTATTGAGTTGAAGGAAAAAGACCGCGCTCGACGAAGATGCTCCTGATCAGAACCATTCCTCATCGAAATCGATGGCCGTTCGTTCATTGCTTTTCATGATCTGAGCATTGGCCTCAAGATGCGGAATCTCGTGGTTGATATAGAATCGAGCCGTCTCGATCTTTCCTTTGTAATACTTCACATCGGCTTCGCCGGCGCCTTTCTCGAGCGCTTTTTTCGCGACTACCGCTTGCCACAGTAGCAACCAGCCGACAACCATCGGCGAAAACATCTTGATGTACGTCGCGGAGGAATACATGTAGAGCTCGATATCGCCTTTTCCCGCGATTCCGGCCAGATGCATCGTGGTCTCGCCCACTATCTTTAAAGCCGCTCCTATCTTCTCTGCCAGGGGCTTGAGCTGCTCGATCGAGGCCGCTTCTTTAACGGTCTTGGTCGCAGCGGCTACCAGCGCTTGAAAGCCCTTACCGCCTTTCATCGGTACTTTGCGACCGAGCAAATCCATCGCCTGCATGTAGTTTGTACCCTCGTAAATGGGAAAGACTTTGCAGTCGCGAAGCATTTGAGCTAGCGGAAAGTCCTCGCTAAAACCATAACCGCCGTAGCACTGAATCGCTTGTATAATAGCATCGTAGGCAGCCTCCGAGCCGTACGCCTTGCAAACCGGCGTCAACAGCTCGAGAACGAGATTCGCGTTCTCGCGCTCTTCGGCGCTCGGGCTCGCGTGCTCTTTGTCGGCTACAAAAGCCGCGTAGGCTAAAAGCGCGAACACGCCCTCCACCGTGGCTTTCTGTATTAACAGCATGCGACGAATATCCGCGTGCTTGATGATCGCAATCGGCGGCGTCGTCGGGTCTTTTTCGGTTATCCGACGGCCTTGGAATCGTTCTTTCGAATACTCCAGCGCGTGGAAAAACGCGTTCGAAGCTACGGACGTTGCCTGTGAACCTGTGGCGATGCGCGCTTCATTCATGAGTTGGAACATGTATGTCAGGCCCTTATTCGCCTCTCCTAGCAGCCACCCGCGACATTTGCCTTCGTCTCCGAAACTCAGGGTCGCCGTGAAGTTCCCCTTCAGACCGAGCTTGTGCTCGAAGCCGGCCGTGATGACGTCGTTGAATTCGCCCACCGATCCGTCGTCGTTAACTCGGTATTTAGGAACCACAAAGAGGCTTATGCCCTTAACGCCCGGGGGCGCCCCGGGAAGTCGCGCAAGCACCGGATGAATGATGTTTTCCGCGAGATCGTGATCGCCGTTAGAAATAAAGCATTTGGTTCCTGTGATTAGATAGTAGTCTCCGTCTTTTGCCGGCACGGCGGTGGTCTTAACGTCGCTCAAGGAGCTACCGGCCTGAGGCTCGGTAAGACACATCGTCCCTCCCCATTGTCCCGTGAAGAGCTTTTCGACATAGATTTGCTTAAGCTCCTCACTAGCGAAGGAATAGATCAGCCGGGCGGCACCGGCACATGAACCAATGTACATATGAGCCGCCGTATTCGCGGCGTTCTGAATAAAATGGACCGCCGCCGAAATCGTTCCCGGGAACTGTTGCCCACCGTATTCGGCGGGACCCGAGATCCCTTGCCAGTTACCCTCCCGAGCCGCAGCCCAAATCTCGTGCATTTCCTTTGCCACCGTCGCTTTATTATTGGCCGTATCCAGGCTTACGCCCTGTTTATCCATTGGGACATAGGCGGGCCAAAAAACCTCTTTCGCGAGCTTATAAGCCGCGTCTAAGGCGATATCGAAGGTCTCCCGAGAGTGGTCCGCGAAGTACTCGTATTTCGTAAGCTGCTCAACGTCGAGCATTTCGTAAAGAACAAACCGCACATCGCGCATGTTGACTAATGTATCGCTCATATTCGACTCCTTTTTGTGAACGTTCGAGCCTTACCCGATTTCATCGATTCAGTCAAAGGTTGTTTTCCGAATCCGCTCGATGGCGGAACCATGTCACGCGATTCGATCTACCTTTGACTCGGGTTCTAACGGTTAGATCGGCTCGACTACAAGATCGAAAGCATCGCTCTTGATTACCCGCGCTCTTATCGTGTCCCCAAATTGCGCTGACGACGATACGATATAGGTCACCCCGTCGACCTCGGGAGCTTGGCCTTGATGACGACCGAAAAGAACGAACCCGTCGTCGTCGGCGGCCCCTTCTACCAAAACGTCCACGGTCTTTCCATTAAGCATCTTATTGCGGCGCTTGGAAATGCGGCGACCGAGCGCCATGATTTTTCGTAGCCGCGAGTAGGAAACGGCGGGCGGAACTCTCGGCTCTCGGGCATAAGACCGCGTGCCTTCTTCGCGGCTGTAACGAAACGCGCCGATGTGGTCGAACTCGATTTCGGCCAGAAAATCGAGAAGCGCCTTGAAATCCGACTCGCTTTCGGTTGGATAACCGACGAGCACTGTCGTCCTTAGGAAAATCTGCGGGCTTTGCTTGCGAATCCGCTCCATCAAACGTCGGAGGCTGCTCGCGTGATGACCGCGCCGCATTTCTTTCAGCATCCTATCGCTGGCGTGTTGAATTGGAATATCGAGATAGGGAACAACCTTCGGCAAGTCGGGCAACGCCTCTAACAGGCGATAAATCACGCGGTCGGGATAAAGGTAGAGCAGTCGTATCCAAGTAATTCCGGGGGTTGAGTTGAGCACGCGAAGCAATCGCACAAGGTCGATCCCGCGGTTCAGATCGCGTCCGTAAGCCGAGCTGTCTTGTGCGACCAGGCAAATCTCTTTAATTCCATGACCGGCCATTTTTTCAACCTCGCGTCGGATTTCGCCGACCGCACGGCTCTTTGCCTTACCCCGAATCAGAGGTATGGCGCAGAAGGCGCAACGGCGCGAACATCCGTCCGCGATTTTTAGATAGGCGGAAGGGTTTTTTCCTTGGATAAACCTCGGGGTCTTTATGTCTTGAAGGAAGTGCCCCGCCGGTCCGATTTGCACGCGAGGCGCTGACCGATCGACGATCCGAGCGATCCAATCCGGATACGACGTGCCGAACACGTGTGACAGCTCCGGCATGTTGCGCGCCAGCTCTTCACCGTAGCGCTGCGAGAGGCACCCCGCTGAGACCAGCAGGCGTAACCTGCCGCTGGTCCGATATCGCGCCATTTCGAGCAGGGTCTGAATCGATTCTTCTTTTGCGCTTCGGATGAAGCCACACGTATTGACGACGATGATCTCCGCATCCAAGGGGTTCGCTACGATGCGCAAACCTTGCTCGACGGCAATACCGGCCATCACTTCGGTATCGACTCGATTCTTCGCGCATCCCAACGATACGAAATGAATGGTGCGTATAGCTGACTTAAAGGGCGGCATCGGCGGTTCTCGGTTGGGTTCTTATCATAGAGCTAGCCTGAATCAACGCGTTGTCCACGCCTTACGGCCGGTCGAGGAAACGTAACCGTTCAGGGGGGTCTTGCTGTTTGGCTACGACGACGGCCGATTCATCCCGTAGAAGCTCCGGGACGGGGTAAGGTTTTGGTTAGCTTTCGGAAGTAACGGCTCAGACCTGATCTGACAGAGGACTACAGGCTGCGAAACCTTATCGAAAGCTTACCCCGTCCCGGCCGTTCCCGGCCGTTCGGGCGCGCTCGGTTTTACGGGCGAATTGGCCGCCGACTTGTTTGACCCCTGAACGCTTACGAGGAAACAGCAGCTCAACCGATTTTAGTAGATAAAACAAATGCCGCGCTTGCTTGTCGATCGCTATATTTTTTCCCGCGGCGCTTTCGCGACGAATCGCCCTTCGTTATCGTAATCCACGCGGCTGCACGCATAACGCGGGTCGTGGGAATAAAACAGGATTTCATCGCTTTCCGCTACCCTTTCGAGAAGCCGTCTCTTTTCGTCGACTAGTAGCTCCGGATATCGGTCGTAACCCATGGTAATCGGCAGGTGCAACCAGTGAACGCCGGGGATCAAATCACTGACCACGGTGATTGGAGCGGAAGCGGCGGCATCGATTCGCGTCAGCATCATACCGGGCGTGTGCCCATCGGAAAAGGTAAACGAGTAAGCAGCGCCGAGAGTAAAGCTTCGAGATGACTGGACGATCTCCAACCGTCCGCTGTCGACCAATAGCTCTCTGAGCCCTGGAACAAACCAGGCTTGATCGCGTGGATGCGGATTGACAAAACGTTCCCAAGCCACGCGGCTGACGACGAAACGAGCCTTAGGAAAGACGAGCCGCGGCTTTTCTCCTGGCTGATAGAGACTTAAAATACCGCCCGCGTGACCGCAATGTAGATGGGACAAAATCAAAACGTCGATCGCTTCGGGTTTAACGTCGACTCGCGCGAGCGAGGTAAGCAAAACGTGCTCGTCCTCTTGAACGCCGAACCGATCTTTTAGCTTCGGCTCAAGAAAGGCGCCAACGCCGGCGTCGCACAAGACCTGACGACCGCTAGGTTCGCGAACCAGAAGCGCGCGACTCGCGAGTTCGATACGGTGCTGTTCGTCCGCTTGAAACCACTTTGCCCAGACGGGTCGAGGACAGTTGCCGAACATCGACCCACCGTCCAAACGCAAGCGGTTTCCCTCAATGGAAAAAAAACGCATATGCTAGAGGAGTCTACTCCTCTATGTTGGGATTTGCTCCGTTTTTCCTCATAAACGCTGGGATTTCGAGCACGTGTTCGTCGCTTATCGCGGTCGCCCCAAACGCGCGAACCGGGTTGACCACCGGCAAAGAGACCTGTTGCGGTCTTTCCGAAGGCCGTCTCAACGGGTTCGCGATTACGTCGCGTTTTTCCGGCCTAGGCCTCGAAAGAGCAACCGACGAAAAAGAATGACCTTTTAGCTCCGATGCCGCGATTCCCACGTTCGATGGGCGCCCTGTGCAGGACGTCGGCACCGAAATCGCGTGATGAGCGTATCGCGAGCCGCTTGCCAGCGATGCGCTTCGACGCATGTCAAAACCGGTGGCGATTACCGTAACTTTAACCATATCGGCCATGGATTCATCGGTGACCAAACCGAAAATAATATGCGCCTCGTTATCGGCGCGTTCCCGAATCACGCTCGCGGCCTCGTGGATCTCTTTCAGCTTGATATCCGCGCCGGCGGTGAAGTTGATCAATATGCCGGTGGCGCCTTCCACCGAAATATCGTCGAGCAACGGGGAATTAATCGCGAGTTGCGCCGCGTCTTGGGCTCGGTGTTCGCCTCGACCGTATCCCGTCCCCATCAACGCGCGGCCGGTTGCGCTCATAATCGTCTTCACATCGGCGAAATCCACGTTGATCATTCCGGTATTCACGATCAAGTCGCTGATACCGCGCACCGCTTGTACCAGAACATCGTCGGTTCGTTTAAATGCCTCTAGTGCCGACAGGTTGTCTTCCGCCAAATTCACCAATTTTTCGTTTGGAATCGTAATCACGGTATCTACCGAGTCCGTGAGTTCTTCTAAGCCGGCTTCAGCATAGCGTGACCGTTGCGACCCCTCGAATACAAAGGGCTTGGTAACCACCGCCACCGTTAGCGCGCCTTGGTCTCGCGCTATTTGAGAGATAATCGGCGCTGCTCCCGTGCCGGTTCCACCTCCCATTCCCGCGGTAATGAACACCATATCGGCGCCCTGCAAGATCTCCGAAACCTTCTGAACGTCCTCGAGGGCGGATTTTCGGCCGATCTCGGGTTTGCCACCGGCTCCGAGCCCTCTGGTAACCGTCGTGCCGATTTGAATTTTTTCGGGCGCGAGATTTCTATGAAGCGATTGCACGTCGGTATTCGCAGCAATGAATTCAACGCCCTCCAGCCCGCTTTCGATCATCGTGTTGATAGCGTTACCTCCCGCGCCGCCAACTCCGATAACCTTTATCTTGGCTTGAAGATTTGCGTCTTGTGCGAAATCGATCGACAGTACCATGACCTACCTCCCAAACGGGATTAATTCCCTTTGTGCGTTGTCTCCGAATTTGGCCGTTTCCTTGACCTAGATTAAAACCATTGGGTAGTGAACCTACCGAAACCTTTAAAACACCTCTCGAATCCAGCCTCCCAACCTCAAGCTCCAAGGCCAACTGGACGCGCGTACGACCTTGTTGCCCGGGTCTTCGTGTCCTCTGCTTCGTAGCTGATTCGCGCCGTACTTAATCAGCCCCACCGCTGTCGCATAGGCGGGGCTCTTGATGACGTCGACCAGCCCGCCAACGCCGATAGGATTTCCGCGCCGGACCGGGATTCCCATGATATGCTCGGCCATCTCCGGCATACCGTCCAGCAGTGTCGCGCCTCCGGTGATCACGACACCGGAGGCCAACATATCGATAAATCCGGTCTCGGTGAGCACGTGGTGCGCGGCGTAAATAATCTCCTCGACACGCGGCTCGATGATCTGCGCTAAAACCTCGCGCAGCATAATACGAGGAGGACGCCCGCCGACCGAAGGCACCTCGATAGTCTCGCTGGGATCGATCATGGACGCGGATGCACAGCCGTACTTGACCTTGATCCGTTCAGCTTCTGGTATGGACGTTCTTAGTCCGGCCGAAATATCCTTGGTTAGATTGACGCCGCCTATTGGAATTACGCTGGTGTGAACCACCGCGTCGTTTACGTACACGATGATGTCAGTCGTACCGCCGCCGATATCGATCAATGCTACGCCGATCTCTTTCTCATCTTGAGACAAGACCGCTTCCGCGCTCGCCAAAGGCTCCAGCACCACTTCAGCTACCTGCAGATCGCAGCGCTCCGCGCATCTCATGATGTTCTGAATAGCGGCGTTGGATGCTGTTACGACGTGAACGCGCGCTTCCAAGCGAATACCGTTCATACTCACGGGCCATTTGATTCCGTCGTGCTCGTCTACCGCGAATTCTTGAGGCAGTACGTGAATAACCTGCATGTCGTCTTTCAAGGGAAATGCCTTGGACTGATCCAGAACGCGTTTCACATCCGCGGCGGTCACCTCGTGATCGGTAATCGCGACAAAGCTGTCCTTGTTAAATCCTTTAACATGGCTTCCGGCGATTCCCGCGTAAACCAATCCGACATCGCACCCCGCCATGGTCTCTACCTGGTCGACCGCCGCTCGAATTGCCCGAATCGTTGTGTCGATATCGATAACCATCCCTTTCTTCAGACCCTGACAGGGCTCGGATCCGATACCGATAACGTCAAGACCATCTTCGGTTCGCTCCGCCACAATCACGCAAACCTTCGTGGTGCCAAGGTCTAGTCCAGCGATCAAATCGTTCTCAGCCATGATGATTACGCTCCCAGAATTTCAGCATCTATCTGAGAAATACATGGCCTCGATGAGAGCTCCAAAATTCCTGCAAGACTATTTAATATTAGGTAGGATAGCCGCTTACATGGCGCAAAAGGCAAGGCCTCTTTTGTTCGGGTTTTATCCGAAAAAATCGCTTTATTTAAGCCTCTCGAGGACATAACCGGTCGAATCGCCCCGCAAGAGTTTCTCTCTAGCATTCACGCGGAAACCCCCTTACCATTGAAATTGTGAAGACCTCCTCCAAAGACGAAATCGAACAACGGCAGCGAGCCGATCCGACCGGTGAAGAAAAGAGCGGTAACGAGCGTAGAGCACACTCGCGTGTCGTGGCTGAGCTTGAGGTCTCTTTTCGCTCCATCGATGAATTGGTCACCGCCTATAGCAGCGACATCAGCGAAGGCGGAATCTACGTTCCAACCATCCATCTCATGCCCATCGCCGCAGTGGTCACGCTTAACATCGTCCTACCTGATGCCGGGCCGAAGCTGAGAGCCATCGCCCGGGTCGCCTATGTCATGGATGCCGAAGAAGCGGAAAGGCTGGGCAGGAAACCTGGAATGGGGTTCGAGTTCTTGGACGCCGGCGAAAAACCGATGTCGGAACAAATCGCGGAGTTTATCAATAAACGCTTGGGAAAAGTTCCGGCCCGCCGCGTCGACGGTCAGATCGGCGCCTCGATTTTACTCGTCGACGACACTGATTCGCATCTTGAGAGGTCGGCGAACGCGATGAAAAACGCGGGTTATCGAGTGCTTAGCGCGAAAGACGGCGTCGAGGCGCTCAGCATTGCGGTTCGCGCAAAGCCCGACCTGATAATCTCGGATGTTCAAATGCCCAACATGAATGGATGGCATCTGCTCAGGCTGATTCGGGCGAGGCCGAGCTTGGCCTCGATTCCGTTTATTTTTCTAACGAGTCTCGACAGCGACCAAGAGCGTCTCAAAGGCTACCAGCTCGGCGTCGACGACTACGTTAACAAACCATTTGTCGAAGCTGAGCTCTTGCTGCGAGTAAAACGCGTGCTCGAGCGTTCGCGCACGCAAAGAGGAGGAGCGGGGAATAAAGCGCTGCGCGGAGATTTATCCCACGTATCGCTAGCCAGCCTGTTATCGCTGGTCGAAATGGAACGACGTACGGGTCATCTGCTTCTGATTCACGAGCGAGAAATCGCCAATTTACGCCTGCGAAACGGCGCGGTGATTCGAATCGAGCTCGATAAGAAACATCAAGGGAAAAATACCCTTGAGAAGTTCTTCCACGTGCTCGACTGGGACCTTGGACAATTTGAATTGAGCGCCGCCGAAGTAACAGAGGACGACATTGTAGGACTGCCGACTTCATACATTATTCTGGAGCACGCTAGAAGGCGCGACGAAGTTGGAAAGTAGACCTTAACGTAGACCTTAAGGTTGCGAAAAATCCGTCGGCGAAAAACGCTTCGCTCGCGAAAAATAGCGCGAACCAAGGGCGTGCTCACTTTTTTCAGACCTCACTTGGGGCGTACTGAGCTGCGGTCCAAAAAAAGTTCCACGAACCCATATTTCGCCGCTTTTTTCGCGTTTCCGCTCGACGTTTTTTACAGCGTTATGGGAGAGAAAAAGTCGTGACGCTCGGAAAAGCCGTACTTCGGAGCGTGTGCATTTCGCCTTTGCGATCGTGCATTGCTCATCTTTTCGAGGCCAAATCAGCCGTAAACGTTCACGCGTCAAACAGCGCGGCGGCCTCGGGCGATTGCAATTTATTTTTCTGTTTGGGATGCTTTATTAATCGACCGGTAATATATTCCCTTGCGCCCATGACTTCTTGGATCCCTAAAATCAACCGACTTTGGAAACAAGACGGCAAGTCGAAACCACCGGCTGGCGAAAGGTCGTACAAATCCTCGACTGCGTCGGACGAAGCAAGCGATGAAGAGATTACCGAAAAGCAAAAAAGCGGAGCGGACGAAAGCCCTTCAACCGCACCTCACGAAGTGACAACGTCACCTACCCCGCTCGCTTCAAATCAACCATCCTCCTCACCCCCGCCACCCGCTTCCTTGCCGCCTCCAAGCATACCCGACGCCTCTGATTTACAGTCCGGCGCTCGTGACGGCTCGAACGATAAAATCCCCTCTCTGTCGAGCAAGCTCTACCGTAAAAGCAGCGTGCCGCCGATGCCGGTCGCCCGTTCCTCTCTATCAGGAACGCCGCCGCCACTCGGTGTCGCGAGCCCCTCGGAACTCGACCAAATCAAAAAAGAGCTCTTCACTCGCTTTACCCAAATTAAAAACGGCCTGGAACTCAAGGAACGGCGAATTCAACAGCTCGAAGCAACGATAGAAAAAGAACGCGAAGAACGGACGAAGCGGTCCGCGGAGCAGGATCAACGGCTTCAGGTTCTGGAACGTGGTCTAAAAAAAGAACAGGACGCATGGTCCAACCAGGTCGAAGAACGCGATGAGGCGCTTTTTGATCTCAAGTTGGCGTTGGAAACGGAACAAGCTCGATTATCCGATCGTATCGATAGTCAAAATAAACTGGTGCAGAGTCTTGAAGCGAATTTAGCGCATTTAAAAGATCGGGTAGAAGACTTACAGCGTGCTATTGAGCTGCTTCGCGTCGCCGAAAATAGTACGGGAGACGACCTAACGCGGATCAAGGGAATCGGACCGAGATTCGAACGCGCGCTTAAAGATATGGGCATAACCAGCTATGCCCAAATAGCGAGTTGGACCGCGGAAGACATCGATCGAATCGCATCGCGGATCAAAATAAAGCCTGAGCGCATTCAACGCGAGGGTTGGGTCGAATGCGCAACTGAACTTATCGGTCTATCGCGGCAAATGGGCTAACGCGCTTTAGAAGGCGGCGCGTACGTCCGGACAGCTAATCTCGAGGTCAGAATCCCCAAGTCGAATAATTTGAAAACGGGGGCCTTCGCTCGGGCTTCGTTTGGCAGCCGAAAGGTTCAGGCTCTCATCCGGGATATCTCCCAGGCGCAAGATGTCGTATATCGGCAGCTTTTCGTTTAAGAACAAAAGCTGTTCCTCGTCGCAAGGGTCATTTCGTCCGGCGGGAAACGAGAACAGCTCCCGCGAGCCCGGTTCCAACATACAACCGATCGCGCGCGATTGAACGTACTCCGCGATTCCGATCGCGTCGGTAAAACCGCACGTGTCTGTTAGTAGCCCCGATGCACCCAGTCGAAGACGAACCCCGAGATGCAAACGGTCGGTTCGGTATACGCCGTTGATGATGATCGTGAGATCCGCGCTTAACGGCGACGCTCTGAGTCGATACCCGGATCGGCAGCTAGTGGAAGCAGGGGCTTGACCTTGAGGCATGACCACGGTTATCCCTGGTTTTCCGTCGCCGTCGTGATCCGGATAACAGTCTTGACCCTCGCCTTCCGGACACTGTACGCCGGTCGCCTCGTCCGCTGTCGGCCATGGTGAGCCTTCGTCCTCGAGCTGAATACCGATCGACGCGCTACCCGGTCCGATCGATAACACGCAGCCCGGATGCAAACAGCTAAACAAGCCCGGAACCGATACGGGCGGCACCGTTTCTCCATCCCAGATTTTGTCGGGAAACGTCGGCAGATAGGCTTCACAAATCAGAGAATTAGAAATCGGCGGAAGCTCAACGCCGCAAGGATCCACACGACTCTTAAAAGTATTATCGGCTTTTACGCTATCGATCGTTATCTTAAGAACGATCGTGGCGACACCTCGCCCGTCGTCGGTGATTTCGAAAGCCGGACCGCTCTGGCCGCCCCAGGCAAGGTCAACCTCGGCTTTTACCGCGTAAATTCCGGTGGGCTCACAAACCTGCGTTTCGCCCTCCTCTTCTTGACCACACGCTTGGTCGATGGTTTCGTTCTCATGACAACCGATTCCATAAGCGACGTCAAAGGAGCCGCAACGTCCCTGCTCCGTGCAACAACCGGGTTCCTCGACCTGCGATCCGTAGGGTTTGAAAGAGGGACACGAATCGTCCAACGCGCCCAACTGCTCGAGCTCGGTACAGCCTTCGACGGCGATGCGGGCGATCCCGCAACGCTCGGACGAGCGCGCGCGACGTTTTTCAACATCCGTTTCTTGAGTACAGCATTGTCTCGCCGGCAACGTGACCAAGGGGCATAAAACGTCGTCGCAACTCAGACCAAAATCTTCCGGGGATTGCGTTTCTTGAACGTCCTCTACCTCCGCGTCCTTGGTTTCAGCGTCGACGACCTCGCTATCGCTCACGGTCGTACTCCGCGATTCTCCGTCGTTCGGTCGGCTGGAATTCTCCGCGCTCGAACCGCCGGTATTAGAGGAGCCGCTAGCGCCTGCTTCTAACTCTGTAGATGGTTTTGAGACGGTCGCCGCGTCGCTGCTCTTTTCTATACCGCTTGCCGACGTAGAATTTGGCGCGGGAGTCGAAGGTACCGTGGGATCGACAACGCAGGAAGCAAAAAGCGCCATCGATATCAAGCTGATAAAAAACAAATCGGACTTAATCATTGAATAGACCTTTGCAACACTGAAAAATCAACTTCTCACGCCGTGGAACAAAAAAGCTTCTTCGAAAAGCGCGACTACAATCGCGTGGCTGCCAGCGTCGTATCGGATAACGATTTGAGAACACACTTTTCGCTGACGGTCGATAACGAAGTTTTTAGCTTCTCCGCGTCGGCTTAGCTGCTGACGAGAGGACCGCGATCACACCTAAAAAAACGGGATAACAACTGGATTGGCTAAATAATCCCCATCTGCACACCACTTCGTCTCTACCGTAATCGATTAGGTATATACGATTCTGAGCGCAGTTTCAAGGTAATTCATTGAAATGTATACAAAAATACTATAAAAACCTACATATTTTAGACATCACCCGGTCGCTCGTAAGCGCTCACGGAAGCAAACAAGTCGGCGGCCAATTAGCCCGTAAAACCGAGCGCGCCCGCAGGGCCGGCGAGGATGGTACGTGCTTTACCTGACGAGCCGGCGCGAGAACGAAAGCCGGTTTTACGGGATGAATTGGCCGCCGTCGTAGTCAAACAGCGGTACCCCCCTGAACGGTTACGATCGCTCGGTCATGCCAAATGTCGACACGATAATCACCAGCCATCTGGTCTTTTCAACTCTAAATATCAACAGCGCCCCGGAAACCATCACGCGTCCGGTGGATATACGGCTTGACCCTTTCAGCTTAGCCGACGCGTTGCCCGGAGTACCAGCGCAACTTTTAGCGCGCTCGCTCCGCTTAAAGTGCCGTGAATCCTACCGACCCTCGGAAAAAGCGCTGCCGGAGATCGAACAGTTATGCGGAAAGGAGCGCTTCGCGACTTAACGAGCGAACCTGGGCGACGAAATAGTCGTGCTGTGGAAAGGCAACGGGTGCCCTTGTTGAACATGCCTTTGCAGGTAACCTTTCAAAAAACGGCGGCGAGACGCCGTGAACCCGGCATTTCGATGAGCCAGAAGGGGACTAGAAATATCTTTTTTAAGATTTTTCGCTTCGCTCGAAATGACATGTCTGCCACGAATTTTTGAGAAGCTACCTATGCAGAGGACGGCCGTGTTTGAAACGTAACGGTGCACGATTCTATATTGCAAGAATTAACAAACATTGTCCTTGCGCTACCGCTATGGTTAGAGACTGGCGCAATTGTTTTGTAATAGGATTAATTCGCCTGGCGAAACCGTTCCGTTAATGTATAGTCTAACGGACACTCTGGAGATTCAGCCGGTTGTTCACACCGTAATATGAACATGATGTTGATGTTTGTATCTCCGCAAACGTTTCTTTATAACGCATTATTACTAGAGCAGGGTTTCGCGAATTAAGTGTTACATAGCAACTACTCACGAATTAGCGCAAGTCGGTATTTTATTTCATCCATAAGTAATCGCCGTTGTCGTGTATCGACTTTAGTCGTTCAGAATATCTTTCAGGAGACTTTTACCCGTGACTCGCAAAACACTACTTTTGGTTGTTATTCTAATCCTCGGCCACCCCGGCGGTGTTTCGGCTCAAAACTCGACGAGATCGGAATATCTTATATTAGTAAAGCAGGCTATAAACGAATCAAAAGCCGAACGCTGGCAGGAAGCTCGTGCCCTGTTTTTACAGGCGCACGAAATCAGCCCAAACGCGCAGACGTTACGCGGGATTGGATTGGCGTCTTTTAAACAAAGCGACTATGTGAGTACGATTCAATACCTACAGCAGGCGCTCGAAGATGAGCGTAAGCCCCTGAATAAGAAACAGCTTATGGAAGTTGAAGACATCCTCTCTAAAGCCCACGCATCCGTGGGACGCGTAAAGGTCGTCTTGACGCCCGCAGTCGCTCGATTGAGTGTGGACGGGGTTGCAAAAGAGATCCAAGAAGGCGCGCTTCTAGTCAATCCTGGAAGATATGAACTAACGGCCGAATCCGAGGGTTACCAGACGCGTCAGGTCACTATCACCGTTTCCGGTGGTGATACGGTCGACGCTGAACTGACACTAGATCCGATTGTTGAGGATACAAAAGACAATATCGAATTACCCATACAAGCGAGTCCGGATCCCCTGCCAGAAGAGGAGCAAGAAAGCAGCCCGTCTCTAGTTCCCTATGTCGTGATGGCTGCTGGTGGCGCGTTGCTCATCGGATCAGGCGTTACCGGCATGTTGAGTTATTTAGCAGAAAGAGAACTTAATGAGGCATGTGACTCGAAATACCGTTGTGATAAAAAATATGAATCTACGATAGAAAGAGGAAAGGTCCTACAGGTTGTGAGCTTCGTTCTCCTTGGGACTGGCGTCGCAACCGCGGTTACAGGCGTTGTACTCTGGCTAACCACCGATTCTGAACGGGAGTCGCCCACTGCCTCGCGCGTTTCTCTTCATTGCGATACCCATGGATGTCTCGGTTCTGTAACGTCGAAATTCTAGTTGTAGGGGAAACCATGCGCTATTTGACAATGACCATAGCGGTTTTAGGGCTTTTTTATTCGAGTTGTGACTTTGATAGATACGCCGTAAATAGAGATGAGGATTCCGTAAAAAGTCAGCCCAAAAGCGCGGCTGACGCCCGGGTTATAACTGGATTCGATGGGAACGGAGGCGTAAGTGGCACAACAGCCATTGGTCCGTTAGACTTCGATTCCGGACTAGAATGTGGGCCGGGCGAGGTCTTGTGCGGCGTCGAATGCGTGCCGAACGACGCGAAGAATTGCGGTACGTGCGGGCACGATTGCACAACGTTACCCCATGTCGTCGGGTCGGTCGAATGCGACGCTGACGGCGAGTGCGTGGTGACCGAAGCCTCGTGTGCACCCGGTTGGGCTCATTGCTCCTCACGGGCGGACGACGGATGCGAAACGGATATCACTCAACCCGCTAATTGCGGCGGTTGCGAGAACGATTGTTCCGCAGGCTCGGAAAAGCTTTGCGCGCCCCGGGAAGCCGAGTCCAGCGAACAGCCGACGTACGAGTGTACATCCGAGTGTCCGGCGCATGCCCCAACCCTCTGTGGCGACAATAGCTGTATCGATACGAATAGCAGTACCAACCATTGCGGCGAGTGCGAAAACCCGTGCCCGCAGACGGAGCACGGTGAACCGATATGCGTCGAGGGAGAATGCGAACTCGACTGCGATGAAGGATACCATCAATGCGATGACGATTGCCTCTCCGACACGTCGACTGATTCTTGCGGCGCGTTATGCGAACCCTGCGAGGTGCCGCCTAACTCCGATCCCGAATGCGACGGATCTGAATGTGGCTACACGTGTAAAGAAGGCTTTTTATCCTGCGACGAATTATGCTTGGCTAATGATGCAAAGAACTGCGGAAGTTGCGGCCACGATTGCACCAACCTCCCCAATGTCAGCGGAAGCGTGGATTGTGACGAGACGGGAGCCTGCGTCGTTCCGGCGGAGTCATGCACTACCGGCTATGCCCACTGCAGCAGCGACATCGACGACGGATGCGAAACAGATCTGTCATCAACGGAAACCTGCGGAAGTTGCGATAACAGATGTCCTGCAACCGCACCGATCTGCTCGCTCGCGCCAGGTTCGACGCCCGAACAACCGGTCTACGAATGCGCTACTGGATGCAACAATCCCGATGCGCCTTATTTATGTTCGGGCAGTTGTGTCAACGTACTCACGAGCGCTACGAATTGCGGTACATGCGGGCGTGTATGTACAGGGGTGCCTAATGGCCGACCGGACTGCACGGGCGGCAATTGCGTTATAGTGTGTAACAACGGATTCCACCTGTGCGATAATAGCTGCCTCGACAACGCCTCGCCGGATTCCTGCGGATCCAGATGCGGGCCGTGTCCCTCGGGTTCTTACGCGCATGCTACCTGTAACAACGGAGTCTGCGGTTATGAATGCGATAGTCCCAACTATCTCAAGTGCGGTGATGCGAGTTGCGTCCCCAGCGACGCAGTAAACTGCGGTGCCTGCGGAAACTCCTGTGCTTCAGGCCAACGGTGCGCCAGCGGGCAATGCGTCTGCGATTCCGTCTCGTGCCCTAACGGCTGTTGCGATGGTGCAGAGCAGTGCCGCACGCCGAGCGCGAACACCTGTGGTCTCAACGGCGCGGACTGCCGTAGTTGTGCTTCAGGCCAGCGGTGCGCCAGCGGGCAATGCGTCTGCGATTCCGTCTCGTGCCCTAACGGCTGTTGTGATAGTGCAGAGCAGTGCCGCACGCCGAGCACGAACACCTGCGGTCTCAACGGCGCGGACTGCCGCAGTTGTGCTTCAGGCCAGCGGTGCGCCAGCGGGCAATGCGTCTGCGATTCCGTCTCGTGCCCTAGCGGCTGTTGCGATGCCGGACAATGCCGCACGTCAAGCACGACTAGCTGCGGTCTCAAAGGCGAACTATGCGAGAATTGTGCGACCACGGACGAATACTGTTATAACGGCGACTGTGTCGAGTGCACAACCAACAATCATTGTACAGTCATCAATAGCGATTACGTTTGTCAACAGAGTACACACACGTGCATCCATCACTGCGGAGATGGCGTTATCCAACGAACCCGGGGAGAAGATTGCGAAGTAGGAGTTAGCGGTTGGACCTCGGTTACGTGCAGCGCCGCGACATGTCTTCAGAGAATTTATTGGCAATTCTGCGTCAGAGACGATGACTGTTCGCGTCTACCCGTTGGAAGCTCAAATGAATTCTGGGGATGTGCTGCGGGTCGTTGTATTTTGCACCGTTGCGAGCTGGCGAATAACTATTGTCCCAGCTTACCCGGCTACACTACCGAATGCGTCTACTATTCGGGCATGGGAATGTGCGATATAACGTGTGATACGAATAATGATTGTCCTATTGGATTGGAATGCCTAGAGCAACCGATTTCATGGGAATACGCCTGTTCTCCCCCGGGTGGGTGATAGCGTTAGCGGTTAGCCCAACCGTCGTGGGGACAAACGCGACGGCGCTATGATTCCTCTATACGTTCCGACGAGGCGCCGTTGGACAATAGACCTTAACGTTGCAAAAAATCCGTCGACGTGAAGCGCTTCGCTCGCGAAAAATAGCGCGAACTAAGGGCGTGCTCACTTTTTTTTGTACCTCACATAGGGTGCACTAAGCTGCGGCCCAAAAAAAGCTCCGCGCGCCTTATTTCATCGCTTTTTTCGCGTTTCCGCTCGACGTTTTTTGCAA
>JAFGIB010000376.1 GCA_016929805.1 Deltaproteobacteria bacterium
GCTCGTCAGGTACAGCAAGTACCATCCTCGCCGGCCCTGCGGGCGCGCTCGGTTTTACGGGCGAATTGGCCGCCGACTTGTTTGACCGCTGAACGCTTACTCGCCGGCCGTACGGGCGCGCTCGGTTATACCGGCGAATTGGCCAACCACTTGTTTGAGGCCTGAACGCTTACTTGGAATAAATATCTTCGCTACACCGATAATCCTATTTGAGATCAAATGAACGGTATGAGACGGTTTACACGAGCAATACAAAAGAAAAAATGGAAAACATGGATACCCCACAGGGAAATCCTAAACAAAGTCAAACAAGGCAATGGCGTTATTCAACAATAGTGCGATACTCTGAAATACTAAGCCAATAAATCTAGCTAGTTGTGGCTGGAGACAACCGAGATGTTCAATACGCTGCGCACGCGGATCAGCCCTCTTAAAACAGCGCTCTTTACGCTGCTGCTAGTGCTAGGCTGTACGTCCAAAACAGCGTCTGAACCGCCTGAAATCGATATTCAACAACGGGGTATTAAGGCGAATCTAGACCTCGAGGCACCGGAGAAAGGCTTTCAGATCGAAATACTCGGCACGGTCATCGAGCCTGGCGACGACATTCAGTGGTGCGAGGTCGTACAGCTGCCGGGGACGGGAAAGAGCGTTTTTTACATCAATCGACTTGAGTCGTCGATGACGCGATTCGGTCAAAATATTAATGTGAGCGCGGCGATTCCCGGTTCAGAAACCGAGGCGAATATCGAAGAAGGAACCAGAGTCACCTGCCAGCGCGCGGGAGAGGTGTTCGGAGAGGATTTGATAGACGTTATCTCGTCGCAACAACTGTACAGTGATATTCGGTATCCCTCTGGAGTGGGAAAGGTTCTCGTCGGCGGGCAGAAGATTGTTGTTGGCTACCACTATTTCAATACCTCGGACGAAGCTATTCCGGCTAAAGTGAAGATTAATTTTCATTTGACCGAAAAAAACGAAGTGCGAAAAATCGCGCGTACAGCTTCATTTGAAAATTTCACCATTTTCACCCCTCCGGGTGGTGAGAGCACCCATCTTGCCGAATGCCTCGTGGATAAGGATATCCTCGTCTACTCCTTGACCCGAAGGACGCGTCGCTGGGGTACTGATTTCGCCGTGTGGTTTGCCGGTGGAGATAGAGATGGCGAGCACATTTGGACGAGCTCAGAATGGAATCGGGACACGCACTATGTTCTTCCGGGCGGTCCGATCCGGCTGAAAGCGGGAGAAGGCTTCAGGTTTGAGTGCGACTATAATAATACTACTAGCGAGTCGCTCCAGTTTGGTGTCTATGCGACGGACGAAAGCTGTATGTTGCAGGCGAATTGGTGGGTTGTGGATGAAGGTGAAGAGGTCGATGAGCAGGGATGCCTTCTTTTTACCGTGGATGAAGACGGTATCGCTCGCAAATAAGACTCTATGACCTGAGCTGTACTTAAGGTAGATTCTTTGTGGATTAGAAATTAAACAGATGTACGGTTTAATTCTCTTCCATCTTGCTGTTTACTTTAGAGGAAAAAGCGATGGAGTCCATAATATTCGGAAACTACCAATTACACGAATGTATCAATACCGGAACGAAGACGGCTTTATACCGAGCGACGCGCGTGGATGTGGAAGGTGTGGAACGCTTGGTTGCGGTCAAGCGTCTTCTTACCGAATGGGCGAACGACGAAAAAGCCGTTTCTGAGTTGATAGAAGAAGGGAAAATTTCGATGCAGCTCACACACGGCAACATCGCGCAAGTCTTGGATTCGGGCGAAATCGAAGGAACTCCGTTTATCGCGACCGAATTCGTAAATGGAAAAGAGCTTCGCGCGATTATTGACCGAGTTAAAGGGCTGGGACAGAGACTGCCGATTCCGTTGGCCTGCCACACGCTGATCAAGCTTTGTGAAGGCTTAAGTTATATTCACGATAAAAAGAGCCCCTCGGGCTCCCCTTTAAGTCTCGTGCACTGCAATGTTTCACCGCGAAATATACTGATTTCTTACGACGGCGAGGTAAAAATCATCGATCTGGGTTTAGCCAAAAGCGCCGGCGACAAATGCGTGACGCAAGCGGATTCACCCGCGGGCTCGTATCCCTATGTCTCTCCCGAGCAGATTCAAGGATTGGAAATCGATCGTCGTAGCGATCTCTTTAATCTCGGGATTTGTCTTTACGAGCTGACAACGGGCGAGATGTTTTGTTCCGACGAAGATGATTCGAGCTTGCTACAAAAGATTCGCGATGCGGAGTATAAACCGGTTACCGAGATCAATCCTTTGATTCCGAGTGAGCTCGAAGCGATAGTGAATAAAGCGCTAGCCGCAGATCGCGAACAACGCTATCAGACCGCTTCGGAGCTACACGACGCGTTACAGGCTTTTATGTATGCGAACGGCTATCTCTATAGCCGCAAGGAGATGAGCGCGTATTTACGCGAGTTATTTTCTGAGGAGATCGAGCAGGAGCGCTTGTCTGCTGAAACAACCGGTCTTTCAAAGGATCAAAAGCCGAAGGAAGATACCGGCCTCATCGCTTTCGAGGATATCGAGCCGGTCAGCACGGTAAGTGCCTTAATTCCCGCCGAAGAACCGGAGTATTCCGACTCCCAAACAGACGGTTCGGATTCTTATGCCGCTGACGCCGGACAAAATCAGGAGGTAACCCCGGTGCCCTTCCCCTATCCGGAGGTTACAGATCCGGAGGCAACCCCGGCACCATCACCCTTTTCGCCGGGAGGCTACCCGGCGACATTACTCGGACTTCCGCAAGCGCCGAAAAGGTCGCTACCGCCTCTCGAAGGAGGAGCCCCGTCGCCGTGGAACTTCGCTTCGGGTTCGGAACCCGCGCCTTCTTCCCGGTTGCCGTCGACCCCCCCGTTTAACCCTTTCCAGTCCGCTTCAGAACGCATATCGTCAGTAACGCCTCCCCCGTCGCCGCTACCGCCGAGACAGGTCTCTAGACCCCCGTCGGCCCCGTCGCTTGGGTCGGTTCCGCCACCTCCCTTCAAATCGCCCGTCTCTATCCCTCCCTCGCTCGCGTCGCTCGGGATGGACTTCGATTCAGACGATGAAGCCACGCGTGTATACGACGCGAGCCTGAGGTATAGCGCGCCTCTGGTGCCGAGCTTTTCGGGAACGGCTTATCCCGGTGAGTCGCCGTTTGCGCCGGCGGCATCCGGGCAAACGAGACCGATGCAACCGGTGAGAGAAGGCGCGGTTGGCGCGACGGGATTGGAGAGCAACAAAAGACCGATGAAGCTCGTGCTAACCTCGGCTCTGATATTAGCCGCGTTAGGAATAGGTGGTTTCCTGTTGCTAAAAAGGCCGGCACCTGGTGTTCTCAACGTTTCCACGACACCCGAGGACGCGACCGTAACGGTAGATGGATTGCCGGCGTCCGAAGGCGTAAGCCCGTTTGTGATCAGCAACGTCGAGCCGAACGCCTCGCACCAAATCGAAGTGAGCAAAAAGGGATATCAAAGCTGGTCGACGACGGTTGAGCTAAAACCGAACCAAACCTTAAACATGCCCAAGGTGGTTCTGGAGGCGGAAAAGACCGAGACCGGGTTCTCGCTCGACTCGTTACCGTCGCAGGCCGAGGTTTTTCTAGATGGAAAAAAACTGGAGCAGAAAACGCCCGTACGACTCGTCGACCTTTCTCCGGGCACGCACGAGATACGGATCGAAAAGGGTGGCGAGTACATACCGTGGGTAACACGGATTCAGGTTCCGGAAAACCAGGTTCTAGAGCTGTCACGAATAACACTCGATCGGAAACCCGGCATCCGGAAGCGCGAGCCCGAAATCGCTGGCACATCCGTAAAGGAGAAAAAGGCTCGATCGGAGGAGAGTACTGGCGTTTCTCAGCCGACGCTTAGCGCAGCGACCAGCTCGCCGAGAAGGGCAATACGCGCGTCGCGACCGCCCGTGGTCGCAGCTCAAACGAGAAGTCAACCAAAAGCCTCCGGGACCGGTACGTTGCGCGTCAATACCCGACCCTGGTCACAGGTTTTCGTCAATAGCCAGCTCGTAGGGAATACGCCGCAAACAAACATCCAATTGCCGGCTGGGAAGCATACCGTGACCTTTGTCAGTCCGACCTTCGGCATTCGCAAGGACATCACTGTCAACATCGGCGCCGGAAAGACGGTTACGAGAGTCATAACGCTCAGCCCTGAAGGCTAAACCTTAACGTTGCAAAAACTCCGTCGGCGTAAAGCGCTTCACTCGCGAAAAATGGCGCGAACTAAGGGCGTGTTAATTTTTTTAACCTCACTTAGGGTGCACTAAGCTGCGGTCCAAAAAATCGTTCCGCGCGCCCTTATTTCATCGCTTTTTTCGCTTTTCCGCTCGCCGTTTTTTACAACGTTAAGGTAAAGTCGGGCATTGTCAGATCATTTGCGAAACCGACAGCCTTCACTACGAGCCCGCGTATTGGAGCGTCGTGCGTGCGACGCGGCGGCCATGTTGGATGCTTTTGTCGACTGGACCAGCGATCTCGGACTGAAACTATACCCGGCTCAAGAAGAAGCTATTCTCGAGGTCATGGATGGAAACCACGTGATCCTCAATACCCCCACCAGCTCGGGTAAATCGCTGGTCGCGGTGGCCATGCACTTTCGTTCCATGTGTCTCGGCCGACGTTCGGTCTACACCTCTCCGATCAAGGCGTTGGTCAACGAAAAATTCTTTGAGCTCTGCGAGCAATTCGGCGCAGAAGACGTAGGGATGTTGACCGGAGACGCAAGCATTAATCGCGACGCGCCGATCATCTGCTGCACCGCCGAGATCTTATCCAACCTATCGCTTCGGGAAGGAAGCCATGCGGAAGTCGATTACGCTATTCTGGACGAGTTTCATTACTACGCGGATCCCGAAAGGGGCATGGCCTGGCAGATCCCCCTACTGACCCTTCCGTACGCGACTTTTTTGTTGATGTCCGCGACCTTGGGAGAAATGGAACAAATCATCAACAGCCTGCAGCAGATTACCGGACGCAAGGTGAGCTTAATCCGCTCCGATCAAAGACCGGTACCGCTCGACTATACATATCGTGAAACGCCGTTGCACGATACGATGATGAACCTCGTAAACAATGGAAAAGCACCGCTTTACGTCGTTAATTTCACCCAGCGTGAATGCGCGGACCTAGCGCAAGGCCTTACCAGCCTCAACTTCACCTCCGCCGAAGAAAAGAAGCGCATAGCCGAAGCGCTTGAGGGCTTTCGCTTTGATACCCCTTACGGAAAAGAGATGCAGCGGTTCATCAGGCACGGCATCGGTTTACACCACGCGGGACTGCTTCCCAAGTATCGACGTCTTGTCGAACGTCTCTCTCAAGACGGGCTGCTTAAAGTGATCTGCGGAACCGATACCCTCGGCGTGGGCGTCAACATTCCCATTCGCACGGTCCTCTTTACCAAGCTATGCAAGTTCGACGGCGAAAAGGTGAAACTGCTATCGGTGCGCGAATTTAAACAGATCTCGGGACGCGCGGGACGCAAAGGGTTTGATGAGAAAGGTAGCGTTGTTTGTCAAGCGCCAGAGCACGTGATTGAAAACAAGCGCTTGCAGGCGAAAATCGAGAGCGGTTCCCGAAGCAAGCGTCAAGTGGTTCACAAGAAGCCGCCAACCAAGGGGTACGTTCATTGGGACGCCGTCACCTTTAAAAACCTGATAGACAGAGACCCGGAACCCTTAAAAAGCATCTTCAATGTTACACACGGGATGCTGCTCAACTTGCTGCAATACGCGGGCGAAGAAGACCGCGTCGGCGGCGGCTACCGCGAGCTGCTATACCTGATCGACGTGTGTCACGAACGCGAAGCCGTCAAATCGAGGTTGCGGCGCACGGCAAAGCTGCTCTTCCGTTCCCTGGTAAACGCGGGAGTCGTCGAATTGGTGCCGCGAAGACAGGGGCGCGGCCGCGACACTCGGATTAGTCAAAGCCTACAGAGCGATTTTTCGCTAAACCATTCGTTATCGCTCTTTCTAGTAGAGGTATTAGAGGTTCTGGATCCGCAATCGCCCGACTACGCGCTCGATCTGATGAGTCTGGTCGAGTCGATTCTCGAGCACCCCTCGGTCGTACTATATGCCCAGGAGGATAAGCTCAAATCCGAGCTTGTCGCTCGGCTCAAGGCCGAGGGCGTCGAATACGAGGAGCGCATGGCCGAGCTGGAAAAAGTCTCTTATCCAAAACCCAAGGCGGACCTGATTTATCACACCTTCAACATTTACTCCTCGTCTCATCCGTGGCTACTACAAGAGGACATTCGGCCGAAATCCGTGGCTCGCGACATGTTCGAACGCCGCGTCTCCTTTGTAGACTACGTCAAGGAGTACGGTCTGCAACGATCCGAGGGGGTTTTACTGCGTTACTTGACTCAGGCGTATAAAACCGCGGTTCAGACAGTGCCGGAAATCTACAAGAATGACCCCGTCATAGAAATGTTAGCGTTTCTGCGAGCCACGCTCGAACGGGTGGATTCGAGTCTGTTACACGAATGGGAGCTGCTTCACGGGGTCAGGAAAGCCGACCGCTGGATCGAACCGGAAGAATACCGGGTCGACATCTCGGCGGATATCAAGAGCTTTTTCGCGCGTATTCGCGCCGAGATGCACCATTTAGTGCGCGCCTTAGCGCACAAAGATTATGAAGAAGCCTCTTTGTCCATCAGCCAATCGCAAGATGACCCCTGGACGCCGGAACGTTTCGAGCGGGCAATCGAGCCGTTTTATCTCGAGCACTCTAGAATCCTATTCGACCATCGCGCGCGCTATTCCGAGTATACACGTATTGAACAGAAGGCGAGTCATTACTGGCTCGTGCGTCAGAACCTTCTGGATCCAGAAGACGAGAATGATTGGTACATAGAGGGCGAGGTCGACCTGCGAGACGACTTCGCCAAAGCAGGCGCATTAGTGATGGTCACCTCTCTTGGTAAATAAACCTTAACGTCAAAAAAAGCGTCGAGCGGAAACGCGAAAAAAGCGATAAAATAAAGGCGCGCGGAACTTTTTGGGGACCCGAGCTTTGTGTGCACCCTAAGTGAGGTCCAAAAGAAGTGAGCACGCCCGTAGTTCGCGCTACTTTTCGCGAGCGAAGCGCTTTACGCCGACGGAGTTTTTGCAACGTTAAGGTCTAGCAATGCCTCGGTTAAAATCTTCGCGATGGCTTGATTCGTCTCGGCGTCTTGAATAGTAATTCGAATCGCCCGCGAGCCGATCTCGCAACCCATGTTAGAGGCATCGCGAACCAACAAACCGCGACCGCGACAGTTCTCGACCAGGGTCGCGGCGTCCGGGCCACGCTCGGAAAGATGAGCGAGGAGAAAGTTCGCGGTTCCGGGTATTATCTGCATATCGGTCCGGCCTTCGAGCCGGGCGGTTAACGCACCTCTCAGGTCGCGCGTTTGCCGGTAGCGTTGCGTATAGTAGTCAAAACAATCGAGCGCCGTTACCGCGGCAAGCTGCGCCGGAAGACTGATCGACCACGGAGGTACCATGGCTTTGAGCTCTTCGATAACGGGCCTAACCGCGCACAGATACGCCGCCCGAACGCCGCTCAAGGCGTAAACCTTCGACATCGACTTACCCACTATAACGTTGGCGTGGGTCGCGGCAAAGCGCTCTAGAGACGCATCGGGCCCGACGAACTCCACGTAACTTTCGTCGATCCAAACTCGGGTTCGAGGGGGTAATCGAAGAAGGACCTCTTCGAGCTCGGCTCTCGGCACGTAGTGACCCGTGGGGCTGTTGGGATTGACCAAAACGACTAGGTCGTAGCCATTTTTTAAACAGGCCGACAACAACGCGATGTCCAAGGCGTATTTCGCCTCTCGCCGAAGCGTCAGCCGGTCGACGCGACAACCCACGACATTTTTCAGGATATGCGCGTATTCTCCATAGGTGGGGTCCAGAATCAGCGCGCGCGACGAGCGATTAAGCCAGCGTAAAAAGGCCAAATACATCAGGTCTGATGAGCCCGCCCCCGGTAAAATGCACGCGGGGTTGATACCTCGCGTCTCGGCGATCTTCTTGACCATTCCCTCTGCGTAAATGGGCGGCGATGTTCTTATTAGCCAGGGAAGGTGTTCCCGCAATACCTCCACGACCCGCGGAGCAGGCGGGAACCAAGCGTCGAGCGTGTCCGCGCAGATAATTGTACGTGTTTTGTCTAAACCGCGGAAATCAGCCCCGGCTACGTCGAAAAACGACCCTCCGTGAAAACAGGTGGTTGGCGTTAAACCGGAGTTGCACAACTCATCCTCGGGGAGGTCTTGGTTTTGATTTCCTGAACCTCGCGACAACCGGTCAAAACCTTTTTTTATCACGGGCATAGGCGACGAAGTTTACACCTTTGCCGGGTCCGTGCCACTCGAATCTATTTCAAGCTCTGCCTACGACTAGGGACGATGAGAGCAGAATAGGATATCGCTTTGAGGCGGCGCGGCGTTTCCGCTGCAGCGATTCGCAATGATGAAAGAACGTTTCAAAGTCTAGTTAGAGCATAACGATTAAATCGCAAAATCCACTCCGAAGGTCGCCATCAACGACAGCCCCGCGAACGCGGGGTCAAGGAAAACGACGTAAACGGCGATATCGGCCCCAACGAAAAACATATCTATCGGATAGAGTACGGAAAGCGCTGGCGCGAAATAGAAATCTTCCGAGCTCTTCTTAGGAGCGAACCTTCCCGGCGTTGAGTCTTCATAACTATATAAAGCGATGCCCAACTCGATAGACGGCATGAAGACCACCGGATCGAGCTCGAGCTTATAACCGCCTTCAACGCCGATGGTCACGAAGTTCGCCGTTTCGTTATTCGTCTCGGTGCCCAAATTATAGATGAATTTCAAGCCCGCGTAGACATCCATCTCGAAAGTATATCCGCCGCGAAGACCAAAACCGAACCCAAGCGCGTTGATGTCATCTCCGAAACTGAAACCGTAACCCGCTAACAGCCCGACGCCGATCGGCTTATATTCTTTATGACTTTTTCCAGGAACCGCTTCTTCATCTTCCGCGGCTTCCACTTCGTCCTCGGCGTCAGCCTTTTTCTTGGGCTCAAAATAGCCCTCGTCATCTCGGGCTTGCGTGGGAAAGCTTTCTTGCGCCCGGGGTTGTTCCTCGGGGCTCTCGTCGTCCTCGTATTCGTCATCCGACTCCTCGAGATCCTCGGAATCGAAGTCATCCTGCGCCGAAACCGTGTTTAGCAACAGCAGTAAAAGCGCGGCGGTAGTCGCAACTGCCTTTCGTATCGTCATCGCGAAACTCCTTTTATGGTCGATTACCAGAGTTTGAAACCTCCTGGATAATAACCGGTTACTAAACCATCAAACAACCCCAAACTGCCAAATTATCAGGCCGGTGCATCGATGGGTACGCTTCGCTTCGGTTAATCCTCTTGGATCCACGGTCTCGTCCACCACTTATCCGAAACAGTAAAAAGGGATTAATTCTCTCAATTTATTTATCGAAGGGACACTCACTTAAGGTCGTTGATTTTGCACAAACGATGAAATAGGTTAGACTTATTCAACGAAGACTAAACTTATAAGCGAGTATTGAGCCGTATGAATTGGGAGGTTTTCGGGGAATCGTCGTTGCAAGGACGAAATATAAACAAGCTTCGTTTTACTAGAATAGAACCCCTTTCGAAAGCACTATCGGGCCTTCTATCAGCGGAAACGATTTCGTCCGCAGCGGAGATAGTCCAAAGACGGGCCGCGCGAATGGTGACGATTGTATCGCGGGTCTATACATCCGATTTTCTCACGCCCCTAAATCCACGAGAATTATTCCGTAAAATGAATTCTAGAATACTTGCATGGGTTCTCGAAGAGAAGGGACCGCCAGCAGACAGCGGACCAGTAACGGAGGTTTCATGTCACGGATCGGTTTGGTTCTTCAAAAAGGATCGCTTAATAAACAGCGGGTCGCGCCGATCGTCCTAAGCGTCGTAGCCTGCTCGTCGCTCGCCACGTTTGAAGCGTGTGGCCGGTCAACCATGCGAACCGACGAGTCGTTTTCTCCCACTTTTAAGGACGGCGGGCCTGAACCCTTTTGCGGCGATGGTAAGTGCGATGAGTTTGAAGACGGGCGAAGCTGCCAAGAAGACTGCGAATGGTCGTGCGGCGACGGTAAATGCGGGCAAAACGAGACCTTTGAAAGCTGTCCGGCCGATTGCGAAAATCGATGCGGAAATGGCGAATGCGATAATGGTGAAACCAGCGAATCGTGTCCGCGAGATTGCGAACAGGAGTCCGACCGGTGCGGAGACGGCCGCTGCGACGCGAGCGCCGGCGAGACAAATCGGACGTGTCCGCAGGATTGCAAAAGAAACTACTGTGGAAACGGGGAGTGCGGCAGCAACGAAAATACCTACAACTGCCCCGAGGACTGCGCGGTTTGCGGCGACGGCATCTGTATCGGAGAGGAAAGCTCCTTCAACTGCCCGGACGACTGCTTTTTTGAAAACTGCGGCGACGGCTGGTGCGATTGGGATGAAAACGAATACAACTGTGAGATAGATTGCGGGACGAGCAGATACTGCGGTGACGGCGTGTGCCAACTCGGCGAAGACCCCGACAATTGCCTCGATGATTGCGGGTATTGCGGCGACGGATACTGCTATTGGGACGAGACCACCTGGAACTGCGCGATAGATTGCGCGACGTGCGGTGACGGAATCTGCAGCTCGGCCGAGTCGGTCTACCAGTGCCCGGACGACTGTGACTATTGCGGAAACTCGGTCTGCGGCCCTTGGGAGTCCATTATAAGTTGTTCCGCCGATTGCGGGTATTGCGGCGATCGGTTCTGCGGCTCCGGAGAAAACCAGTCAAACTGCAGCGCGGACTGCTACGGAACCTGCGGCGACGCCTTTTGCGGTTTGGGCGAAAGCGTTTATAGCTGCCCGGAGGATTGTTCCGATTGCGGAGACGGCATTTGCAGCTCGAATGAGGACAAATACGGATGCCCGCAGGACTGCGCCGTTTGTGGAGACGGCGTGTGCTCGGCAACCGAAGGTCTGCTGAATTGCCCGCAAGACTGCGGGCGATGCGGAGACGGATTTTGCACCGGAAATGAGTCGACGACAGACTGCCCTCAAGACTGCAGTCGCTGCGGCGACGGGCTATGCTCGCCAGGTGAAACCAGTCGGAATTGCCCGGTGGATTGCGGTCGCTGTGGTGACGGGCTGTGCCTAACCGGCGAAACGGCGGCCAACTGTCCCGAGGACTGCTCTATATGTGGCGACGGTTATTGCGGCGAAAACGAATCCGTCGCTTCCTGCCCGCAGGACTGCCGGGGCGCGTGCGGAGACGGTATCTGCGACGAAGAAGAAAACCCCTTGAGTTGCCCGCAGGATTGCACCCAGATCGGCGGATGCGGAGACAAGCTATGCGGCGTCGATGAAAACCCGGAAAACTGCCCCGAGGACTGCGGAATGGGTCGCTGCGGCGACGGCTTCTGCAGCAACGACGAAGACGAGCGGAGCTGCCCTCCGGACTGCGGTGCGGGCGGTTACTGCGGAGACGGCTTCTGCGACAGGTTTGAGACAGCGAGCACCTGCCCGCAGGACTGTGGATTTTGCGGAGACGATGTCTGCGGCAATGACGAACGCCCCTTGACTTGTCCGGGCGACTGCCTGGAAGGTTGCGGGGACGGTGTCTGCGTGTTCCCTGAAGACTTCGCCTGCCCTGAAGACTGCCCCGAAGGATATTGCGGCGACGGCCGCTGCGTCTTTCCGGAAAACTGGAACTGCGCTTGTGCGGAGGACTGCTGCTAGTCCCAACGTTGAGCTCCGAGGCTACGGCGGCCAATAGGAGTTACTCGTATCCTAACGTTTATCCATAATGCCATCGGTCTATCAGAAAAGACCTTTGTTGATCTCTAAGGGCTCGCGCAAAAATAATTTCACATTTTTAGCGCCCAGCTCGGGGTCAAATGTTTTATCGACGACTGAGCGGAACCGCAGCA
>JAFGIB010000377.1 GCA_016929805.1 Deltaproteobacteria bacterium
AAGCTCGGGTCCAAAAAAAGTTCCGCGCGCCCTTATTTCATCGCTTTTTTCGCGTTTCCGCTCGACGTTTTTTGCAACGTTAAGGTAAACCCCATGATGTATGTAAGTTAACATAAGCCTTTTGCCGACACCCGCGAAAAATATGCCTGCACTTCTGTCGTCAGTGGCCGCAAAAGACGAACAAAAAGCGATTTTTTTAGCCTTAAGAGACCTCTCCGCGCTCGACCCTCGAGAAGTTCGCAATAGTCCCGAGCTTTCCGAACCCGGGCTCAACGCTCATCTCTTTCGCGCCGTTGCCGGGTAAAGGCGCCTTTGGCAGGCGTGTCAATAGCCTTAACGCCTGACCCGGTTCGCATTCACCGATTCTTCGAGTTTATACACATTTTCCAATTCGAGCACGATATTCCGATTCGAAGCAGCTACAAGAGGCAAAAGCGATAAATAATGGAACGAGAGATAATAAAACGAATATGAATCTCGATTGACTATTTCCCTGCTCATCCCTCGCCTGCGTTTGACGAATTAGAGCTCGCGCGATTTTTCGCGAGCGAAAGCGGTTTACGCCGACGGAGTTTTTGCAACATTAAGGTTACCTCAGCTATTCTCGCTGATCTTCCTCGACTCTCCGCTCTTGAACGCTGGCCAACATTTTTTGTAATCGCTCGATCTCGCCTCGCGTCTTTGCTTGCAGGCGCGCGATTCGTATGATGTAGACAAATAGCAGAAGCCAAAAAATCGTATAGGCGACTAAAAGTAGCTTCGCTCCGGACACCTCTTCAACCTGCATCCCTTCGACCGCCTCGAAAACGCGGAAACGGCGTTCGTTACGCTCGTCGATCTGACCGCCGGGCTGAGCGCTTTGAGCCGCGGCCGGGCCGGCCGGCTGCAGCAGCGTGCAAAACAAAGTAACTATTTGAAATAAATAGATAAATTTGTACAAGAGCTTCATGGTAAGTTCTCGAGCAAACCGCGGTCTGTAGCCTCTGCTTCGATCGTTCGGAGTCGCTGTCTCATCAACTCGGTATGGGTCCGCACCAAGATCAACAAGATAACCAGCGCGGAAAAAAAGATAAACGCGATGGATAAGGCGACCAGCATGCGCGCATCCAGACCGCCGCCTTGACCGGTGATAACGCTTGGATGCGTGCCCCTCCAACGCTGCACGCTGTAATGAATCAAGGGCAAATTAAGCGCTCCAAGGATCGCCAGCCCCGCGGCGAAGCGACGTTCGACTTCGCCCGCTTCGCCGAAGGAACGCAGCACGAGATATGAAAAAAAAATCAATCCGGTGAGCAGCGTGGTGGTCAATCTCGGATCCCAGGTCCAATACACCCCCCACGCCTTGCGCGCCCACAACGGCCCGGTCATCAATACCATGATACAAAACAGGGCGCCGACCTCGGCCGAAGCCGCGCTAACCGCGTCCCAGCGCGGCTCCCGCTTAACCAAATAGACGCTGCTGCAGACCGCGCAGCTAATAAAAGCGATGTACATCGCGTAAGCGCTCGGCACGTGAAAATAGAAAATTTTCTGAACCACGCCCATGCTCTTTTCAATCGGCGCGTAAACGAAGATGGCGTACAGACTTAACGGCAAGACGAGCGAGCAAAACAATGAAAGGGCAAAAACGGTTTTCGACAGACCTGGTTTGCGTTCTTTTTTCATCGTTCGGCCTTTCTATCTTACGCCGAGGTAACGATCACGCTGCAAAGCAGCGCGCTAAGCCCGCCGCGAGATGAGCCCTATTGGACAAAAACGGTTGCCCGATATTACACGGCCTCGTATAGCTTCCTACAGCCTTGCACACCCCCCGGTTTGAATAAATCGATACTAAAAAAACAAACGGCTAGTAAAAACGATATCTCTTAGGAAGGCAGCAGCCCAACAATAGTAAATAACTCAGCGTCATCATAGTGGTTTATCTGAGCTGAAATGGAAGTTTAGCCTCTTTTTTTTATCACGACAGACCGCCTCTAACGCCTTTATCTCTCATCGGAGTCGAGATTGACGATATACGTTCACGGTTTCGGCCATTTTCATCCGGAAAACGAGATCACGAATCGGTTCTTGGAAGAGCTCGACATCGGCACCACTGACGAGTGGATTCTGGAGCGTGTCGGAATCCGGACGCGCAGAACAATCCTGCCGCTCGACTATATCCGCGAAACTAAAAACCGTAATCTTGCCGAGGGGTTGGAGGCCGCGCTCTACAAAAACGACGAAACCTCGAAACGCGCCGCGGAGATGGCTATTGAACGCGCTGGGATCTCGATCAGCGACATCGGAATGGTGCTTTGCGGTAGCTCGGTGGTCGAAAGGGTGACCCCGGCCGAGGCCTGCAAGGTCGCCGCGCTGATGGGCATCGAGACGATAGCCTTTGATATCAACTCCGCGTGTACCAGCTTTCACGCGGCGCTGTACGCCCTCTCTTTGATGGTTCCCGAAAAGCTTCCTCCCTTTATACTCTACGTTTCGCCGGAAAACATGACGCCGAATGTCGACTATTCCGACCGGGCGTCCGCTGTGCTCTGGGGCGACGCAGCGATCGCGGCCGTTGTATCGACTCAGGTACCGAGTAAAATCTCTATAATCGGCAACACCTTCTTCTCCAGCCCGGCGGGCCACGATAAGGTCGTTGTGCCCAGAACCAGCCACTTTTATCAAGAGGGCCGCACGGTGCAAAAATTCGCCATCAGCAAAACCGTTCAGCTTGTGAAAGATCTCCAAAAAAAATACGGCGATCCCAATCGCGCCTTCAACTTCGTGGGCCATCAGGCAAACCTGATAATGCTCGAAAATATTTGCCAACGGTGCGATATATCCAACGAGAGACACTATTCGAATATCGAATGGTTCGGAAATACGGCAGCCGCCGGATCGGCTTCCGTAATATCCCAAAATTGGGATAACTGGACGGAAACGGACGACATCGGGGTGGCAGGAGTAGGCGCCGGGTTGAGCTGGTCCAGTTATCTGCTTCGATTCGAGGGACGGACACGTGAACTATAGTGATTTTCGCCAACGCTCTTATTTCACTCGTGAGGAAATACTCGCCTTCTCGTATGGACGTTTGGTCGAGAATGCACCGGAAGCGTTTCGCGCGCGAATGCCGCTTCCGCCGATGTTGATGGTGGACCGAATACTGGAAATTAAACGAACCGGAAACCGCGGCTTGATCATCGCCGAACGAGATGTCCGCTTAGACGATTGGTTTTTTCACTGCCATTTTCTAGGCGACCCGGTTCAACCCGGATGTCTCGGCGTAGACGGAGTTTGGCAGCTAATTGGCTTCTTCTGTACTTGGAACGGCGGGCTTGGAACCGGACGGGCGCTCGGCTGCGCGGAAGTTGAATTCGCCGGGCAGATCAGGCCGTACGATAAAACCGTTCGCTACGAGATCAAAATCGTACGCTATCAGGAGCTTCCGAATTCAGGGTCCACGGTCGCGATCGGAGATGCGACGGTATTGGTCGATGACAGCCCGATCTATGAAATTAAAAGAGCCAAAGTCGGCTTGTTTCGAGATATTCACTACGGCGACTACCCGGCTCAGTCGGCTCGGTCGCGCGGCGGAAGGATGGGCGAGTAAAATACGCGGCATTGCCGATTCTTTAGATCGTATTGTGCGCAATCGTAGCCGTCGAAACGAGATCGAACTTTGTTACACATTGTATCTCAACGTATCGCTTTTTTCGCTTCGAGTTTCTGTAGCAAAAAAGGCTAATAATCAGTATCTTACGCCTTGCCACAAACGGAAAACCGCCTACGGTTGCAGAGGCTTTGATCAGCCGACCAACGAACGAATGCAGCGCTGCTAAATGCACCTCGACAAGATAGGAAGAGAACTCGGATATGATACTAACGCCGGAAGAAGTATTGGCGATGGTTCCCCAACAGGAGCCGTTCCGGTTTATAGACCAAATCATCAAAATAGACGAGGCGCATATCGTCTCCGAATATCGATTCCGGCCTGAGGCCGACTTTTATCGCGGCCATTTTCCTGGAAACCCAGTCACGCCTGGGGTGATTTTACTGGAAGCGATGGCCCAGAGCGCCGTGGTGGCGCTCGGGATCTACGTCGCGGTCAAGACCTTGGGGATAGAGGAAACCAACAAGCTTCTGACCTTTTTCACGGACGCCGACGTCGAGTTCTCGGGCGTTGTCAGGCCGGGGGATCGCGTCACTACCTCGGCAAAAGTGGTTTTTTTTAGGCGACGAAAAATGCGTTCACAAGCGGAAATGCGCTTAGACGACGGAACCGTGGTATGTTCGGGGACGATTTCCGGAATGGGGATTGAGCGATGAAGCGACGAGTTGTGGTAACGGGAATGGGCGTTATCTCACCCAACGGAACAAGCTTAGAGAATTTCGAAAGCGCCTTGCGCCGAGGCGAATCGGGAATCCGCTATATACCCGTGCTCGAAGAGCTGAATTTCGGTTGCACCGTCGGAGGCGTTCCTCAAGGGGTAGATGAACTCGCGGCCTTCAACTTCGACGAAGAAGAGTTGCTCGCGATGAACATGAACCATCGGTATGGAAGTCTGGCGGCGCTACAAGCGTGGAAAGACGCCGGGTTCGAACGACCGGAGCGGGCGGATGACAGAGTTTATTGGGAAGCCGGAGCGATTATCGGATCTGGAATCGGGGGAATCCACACGATAGCCGAAAAACTCGTTCCCACCGTAAAAAGCGGCCGGGTTCGACGCTTAGGAAGCACCCTTGTAGAACAGATAATGGGCAGCGGCGTATCAGCGCGCGTTTCCGGTCTATTGGCTCTGGGAAACAAAGTCTCGTCCAACTCCGCCGCATGCAGCACCGGTAATGAAGCGATCGCCGACGGGTATTTGCGCATTAAATGCGGCCTGGCGGAACGTATGCTCTGCGGCGGCTCAGAAAGCTCCAGCTATTATATCTGGGCCGGGTTCGACGCGATGAAAGTGCTGGCTCGAAAATATAACGACACACCGGAAAGAGCATCTCGCCCCATGAGCGCATCGGCGGCCGGTTTTGTGCCGAGCAGCGGCGCGGCAATCTTGCACCTTGAAAACCTCGAAAATGCTCAAAAACGCGGCGTGCGAATCTACGCCGAGGTTCTGGGAGCCGCGCTCAACTGCGGAGGGCACCGAAACGGCGGAAGCATGACGGCGCCTAATCCTGTAAGCGTTCAACGCTGTATCAAGGCCGCTTTAAGCGACGCGGGAATCGGACCGGAAGCGATAGACGTTATAAACGGCCATTTGACCGCCACCTTCGCCGACCCGTCGGAAATCGCGAGTTGGGCGGCGGCTCTGGAAAGAATGCCGGGAAAACTGCCGTTTGTGATCTCTACAAAATCGATGGTCGGTCACGCGTTGGGCGCGGCGGGAGCGATCGAATCGGTGGCAACCGTGCTGATGTTACACCGAGGGTTCGTGCACCCCTCGATCAATTGCGAAGACGTTCATCCGGAAATCGAGCCCTACGCGAATTCAATTCCGCATGAGACGAAGGATCTCCCGGAACTGAGAACCGCTATTAAAGCGGGTTTCGGTTTTGGAGACGTTAACGCGTGTTTGGTATTCAGAAAATGGGAAAGCTAAACGCCGAAGAGGATATGACGAAATGATTTTACGGCGCATAAGGGTCATCCATGGTACAAAGCCGCCTCGAATCGGAGCAACAGCTTCCTCGTCGGTTCGGTTGTCCGGAACGTACAAAGCGAAGCGGACAATCGTCCGGAAAGTTTCACCTCTCCGGCGACGGTACAGAGGATCCGAAAGCCCCGAGTACGGTCGATATCTGACCCTTCTATCCCCGCGGATTCATTTGCGTTACAACCCTTTCGCTGCCCGCGAGCAAAAAGGCCCTAAAGGAGATTGAGGAATGACGGAACAAGAAATCTTCGATAAAGTCGTTGCGATTCTCAAGCCGTACGTAAAAAACAAGGATGCGCTGGCGCAAGTCTCACACGAAACCAACATACTCGATGAGTTAAAGGTCAATTCAGCGCGCCTCGTCGACGTCGTGCTGGCCTTCGAAGATGAATTCAACATCGAAATCGCTGACGAAGATGCCGACGCCGTTGACACCGTCGGAGATGCCGTTCGGCTAATCAAAGAAAAGCTGGGTTAATCAAAACTTGACTACGTTCGAGCTCACAACCGCCCGCAGGTTGGCGCTGTTCGTGCAACGAGAGGTCAGTCGATTGGTCTCTCCTTTTTGGTTGCCTATTGTCGGTTTCGTGATGCGCTATTACTACCGCGTTCGCATTCGAAACCTCGACGGAATCCGAAAGAAATACCGCGAGATTGTCAGAAGCAACGACAAACCGCTGTTGATCTGCGCCAACCACTTGACCCTAGTGGATTCGTTTCTGGTCTGCTGGGCGTTGGCTCCTCCTTTCTGGTACATGTTCAACTTCTCGGCCTTACCCTGGCACGTTCCCGAGCGGCGTAACTTTGCCACGACCTGGTACAGCCGTCTTATCACTTATATCTTAAAGTGCGTTCACATCGTTCGCGGCAGCGCTGGAAGAGACATCTCTCAAGTATTACACCGTCTGATCTATTTGCTGTCGAAGCGACAAATCGTCATGATGTTCCCGGACGGCGGTCGAAGCCGAACGGGTCGGATCGAAACCGATACCCCGGCTCAAGGTATCGGAAGAATCATCGCCGCTCTGCCGAATTGCCGCGTGCTCTGCGTCTACCTGAGAGGCGATAAACAGGTGAGTTGGTCGAATTTCCCGATGCGAAAAGAGAACTTTTACGTGGACGTTTCTCTGATAGAACCGAAATCGCAGGAACGAGGGGTAAGACGGAGTCGGGATCTGGTTAGGCAAGTCTCATCTCGTTTAGCAGCAATGGAGCAATATTACTTTGCGCATCGGTAACGACGTCGTCGACCTATCCGATCCGGAAACACGAGAAGGGGCGCTTCATCGCCGCTTCGATATCCGGGTTTTTAGTTCCAAAGAGCGGGCGCTTATCCGCTCGAGCGCCGACGCGCACCGCGCGCGCTGGGCATTTTGGGCCGCCAAGGAAAGCGCGTATAAACTGGCTAAAAAACTCGATTCCTCGGTCATTTTTTCCCCGGTTCAATTTAAGCTCACGTTGAGGCGAAACGGTAGTTGGGTGGTCGACCACCAGGATAAACCGATTCCCGTCCTGTTCGCCCATTCGCGCCGGTGCGTTCACGCAATCGCTGTATCGCTCTCTTCAGGATCGTATTGCGGGCCCGCGATTTATCGATCTAAAGAAATCGGAAACGGCGCGATGCGACGGCTCGTAAAAACCCCGAGCGGCGAGGTTTTTATGTTCGGCCGCGCGCGCGCGGATAGCAAAACTAAAACCAACCCGGAAAGTCTCAGTCGATACGCCCGCCGACAAGCCGCTGACGCTATCGGATTGCTACTGGGTATCAGCCCCGGCGAAATCGCGATTTTTAACCGCGCCGGAATCCCGCGCGCGCGATTTAGGGATGAGGGCCTCCCCGTCGACCTATCGCTGTCGCATCACGGTGGTTACGTGGCTTATGCGGTTTGTTATTCAATCCCTATCAGCTCGACATCGAAAACCAACATCCCCCGAGGGGCTCCCGGTCTTCCTTGATACGCCAACGCCTCGGGTATCCAGAATCGGCGTTTTTCCCCCGTGACCATCAGTTGCACGCCCTCGGTCCAACCGGCGATAACGCGATTTAGCGGAAAAGTCGCGGAGCGACCCCTGGTTACCGAGGAATCAAACATCTGTCCGTCGGTTGTCCAACCCGTGTAGTGTACTTCCACCGTATCTGACGCCGTGGGATGAGTTGCCCCCGTTCCCTTTTGCAATAACTTTGAGGCTAAACCCGATGCTGTTTTAGTCGCGTCAGCCGGCGGAGCCGCTACATCCGGAGGCGCTGCCAATCCGCTTCTCGCCGGTTCCGGTTTAGACGCCGCCCTTTCTTGTTGAACGGCAGATCGGTTTGACTCCGTTCTAACCTCTTCCCCTGATTTCTGAGACGGCGGCGGACTGGGCTTACACGCGTAAATCAGTATCGAGGTTACCAAAAAAAACAAAAGGCCTCTTTTAGACATCGCGTAATCCTTCCTCAATGAATTGCTGGCACGTTAGCAAGGTTTCGGCCGCTTGAAACGAGCATATTTTTACATGCACTCCGATGAAACACCTACTACTCCATCACTGTTCTGTTGTCTAGAGCACGGCTTAAAACATCTTTGAATTCGCGAGGATAGCGAGGTCAGATGGTGGCTTCTCAAAAAGTGGTGGCGTAACGGCCCGGGAACGCGGCCCTCTTGGCCGCATAACTAAAAAACAGCGAGAAAATGCGGGCGAGACGCCTGCGCTCCCAGGTATGCTCCTCTGCGCGCCACCACTTATTGAGAAGATACACCGATCGGTGCTCTATCACACGGTTTTTTCGCCCTTATCTATCGCCGGCCGAATTGGCGTTATTCGCCTCATGTAGCGCGACACGCGCCCGATTCCGAATTCGTCGACTACGTACAAATGCCTCGTTCTGCCGCGCGGTTAATACCTACTCGATCCCACATCATGCGTAGGATAGCGGGGATTGCCGCATCTTTACTCCATTTACTCCTCTAACGGTTGGTTTATTCCTCGTGGGCAGAGGAGTAGCGAGTCCTATGATATTTTCTAACTGCGATTATGCTATAATTATCACTTCCATTGCGGTAGCATACGAATTGGGGCGCCGCCGTCCTTTGTATGGTTACAACGCTAGTTGTTTTGTCTAGTGGACAATAAACCCGGTTAGATAAATGGACGAAAAGCGAAAATTTCAACGCATCAAAAACAGGCAGAAGGTCTGGTGTGAAGGCCAAGACAAAAAATTTCAGGTCGAGTCGACCGATATGAGTCGGGGTGGAATAGCGATAGTAGCAAATGACGCGCCCAAAGTCGGCTCTCAAGTTAAGGTCTCTTTCGTGGTACCGGACGGCGGTAACGTTTCGGTAAATATGGAAGTCGTATGGAGCGACAAAAAAGCTAAAAACGGCGAACAAGTCGCTGCGGGGCTAAGAGTAATCGATTTCGAAAACGGACAAGAGGCCTTTAACTCGTTTCTCGCCCACCGTTTATCCGATCAAAATGAAGCGATTGCCGATGGGAGCGAGGATAAACCCGACGATGACGAAGAGGCTTAGAGCGTGTTTAATAAGTTCCTCCGCTCGTCTTTCGGGCGGGACGGCCCAATCTGCGGCGTCGCTCGCTCCTCGAAATAGCGCT
>JAFGIB010000378.1 GCA_016929805.1 Deltaproteobacteria bacterium
AGCTGCGGTCCAAAAAAAGTTCCGCGCGCCCTTATTTCATCGCTTTTTTCGCGTTTCCGCTCGACGTTTTTTGCAACGTTAAGGTAGTGACTCGCGATTCGATAGTTACATCCCGCGAAATGAAAACTACGATCGGCCGACGAACTGATAGGAATCAGCGATCGGCGAATCAGCGCTTGAGCGACTTTCTAAACGATCCGACCACCCGATTGCCCGCAGGTCCCCACTTGTAATGTAAATTACGAGGCTATGGGACGAAAATTTACTCGACAAATCACGATTGTGTAGCCGGACTCGCTTATCGGTGGCGGATTGCCTCGACAGGCGAAGCTCGAGCAGGCAAAAAGGGGGCATGTACCCAAACGATCTCGATGTCGAGCTTCAACGCGCGGGAGCGCTTTTCGTGGAACCTCGATTAATGCGGCAGGTCGTGGTCGCCGACCGTCGGATGGTCGGGCTTGGTTTACAGGTACCGCATACGCACTGTTACGGCATCGGGCGTTCCGAGCTTTTGCGGATTGTAGGCCAGGACGAGCTCGGCGTGGATCCCGAGTCTTTGCCGGCGGAAGTCGTATTGCTGGCGCCGTTGCCTCCGTCGCGCGCGTTGCGCAAATACCCGGCGCTTCAACGGAGTCGAATTAGACGCTATCTCTTCCACGCTCGCATTCATCTTGAGCTAGAGCGAAAAGCGCGCTCGGGAGAGTTGAGCATGGCCGAGATCCGCAAGCGCATCGATCGCATTGGCCATGCCGAGTTCGATGAGATCCGAGCGATTCTTCGCCAAGATGATCTTTTGTTGCCGCCCTACGACGACCGACAGCAGTACATCGAGTTCAGCGCGCTTTACCTCGAGCTCAGACACTTCGCGCCCGAATTGCTAACGCCAACCTTTCCGAGTTTGGAGAACTTCGAACAGGTTGACGCGGTGATCGCGTTGGACGTGAATGCCCTGCAAATCATAGCTAACCTATTCCCGGACGATCATGCCGGTGATATGGCCTCGCGACCTTCTAGCCCCGCCGGCGAATCCGATGGGGCGTCCGTAGATCATGCCGCAATCGGGTCACGGTCCGATTCGAGCCGACGACCGCCCAGCGGGCGACAAATCAAGAGGATGATGCGCGCCGGGGACGAGGCCAGATCCAAGGGAAATCAGGTGCGCTCGGCCTTGTTATACGCGCATGCGTCTCGCGGGCTCGACCAAGATAGGCTGGTCAACCGGGTCGACGACGATTTACGCCAGCTAACCGAAAGGTTGCGGGCCGCGTTGTGCGGGCGTTCAGCCGATGATTGCGGCTTTTTCGACGAGCAATGGATCGGAATCTTGCGACAGCTCGCGCTCAATGCGACACAACGTCGCTTACGATATCCCGTGGAAGCGCGCCTTCTTTTTGACTTGCAACGCGCGGCAATAGCGAGCGAGCGCGTCGATTCAGCGGTTGACTTAAAAAACTGGATACTCTCTTTGGGGAAAAAGCCTCTGGTAAGATCGTTACCCGCGACGCGCGAGGTGCGAATCGCGCGCCATTTTAGAGACGCGGCGCGAAAGATTCTACATACGCGAATCGCTCCGGGAGAGCGAAGGCGGCTCGCGAAAGTAGTTGGGGAATGCCAACAACGGGCTGATCGTAATCTGCGTTCGGGGTTGCGAGCCGCGCTCGCGGACGCGCTCGATTCCGTGGGGCTCATCGCGAACACCATGGTCGAAGAGGTGGCGCGTGAAAAGTTGGTCGATGAAATACTCGATGAGATCGCGGAGCGCGGTTTCGTCAGCTTCGGCCACTTACGCGACGCTCTTTCGCGTAATCAGCTTAAGTTGAACGACTTGTCCGGCGGTCGCGGGTTGCTCGCGGGTGACGAGTTATTGAGAATCGACCGCTTGCTCGCCCAATCACTCGACGGTGTATACCGGCCTGGAGAGATCTATCTCAGAGCGTTTCAGCGATTGACATCTCTGCTTTTCGGAACCGCCTTCGGTCGTTTCCTTTTTCTATTCCTAATCTTGCCTTTCGGCGGGTCCTATTTACTGCTCGAGGGCTTGAGTTATATCGTGGTTAGTCCGATCTGCAGCGCATTGGGTTTTCGGCCGCTTGCACTTTTGACTCCCATCTCTTTTTTCGCGACGGCATTGTTTACCTTGGGACTGGTTCACCTTCGTTGGTTGCGCGCGGCGGCGAAGCGCGTTTTGGGTTGGATAGGTTGGATAGCGATGTCGCTTTTTATCCATCTGCCGCGCTGGATCTTACACCGTCGCGCGATATCACGTTTACTCGGCATCGGTTTTGTACGAGCCGTGCTCCGCAGAATCGTGTCGCCGCTCGCCGTCTCCGCACCGGTCTACTTCGTTACGCGGCGCATCCAGTCGCCGTGGGGAGAACAGTGGCCTTGGGTCGCTGCCGGCGTGCTTTTCATCGTGGTCGCGATGCTAATGAGCCCGCGTATGGGAATCCTCGTCGAGGAATTGATGTTCGACTGGGTCGCTCCTCGATGGCGCACCTTCAGCCATCAAGTCGTTCCGGGGCTGCTGCGGCTGATAGCCGACCTATTTCGCAGAATAATGAATTCGATCGAGAGGGGAATGTATCGGGTCGACGAGCTGCTTCGGTTTCGGGCCGGTCAGAGCCGGATCGTGTTGGCGGTGGTGGCGGTGGGGGGCCTCGCGTGGGGCGTCGTGGCCTATCTCGTTCGGATGTATATCACGCTTTTCGTCGAGCCCGAGCTCAACCCGCTTAAGCATTTTCCGGTGGCCACGGTGGCGCATAAGCTCACGCTTCCCGTTTTACTGCCTGTACCACCCGCGGCCGTGGGCTATTTCGAAACGATTTTTTCCCCGGTCGTTACCTTCATCTTGGGCACATTTGTAAGCGTTACCGTTTTTATCATGCCCAGCGTGGCGGGTTTCTTGGCTTGGGAGCTCAAGGAAAATCGCAAGCTGTATCGCGCCGCCAGACCGAAGCTGCTCGAGCCGATAGCTCTTGGTTCTCACGGTAAAACCATGGCGGAATTGCTCACGCCGGGGCTTCATTCCGGCACGCTTCCCAAGCTCTACGAAAGGCTCAGACGCGGGGCGCAGCGCGAGGACGACCTGGCGCGCGCAACTCGCTCCAGCGGCATGAGCTCCGGCGACAAAGCTCGAGGTTATCGGGCGCGATTCCGCGAAGGGATTCAACAAGTCGAGACCGATGTCAGACGCTTATTGGAACGAGAGATTTTACCCCTGCTATCACGTTCCAAATCCTGGTCCCACGGTCGGATCGACGTGGAGGCTATCGATTGCGGTTCTAACCGCATTCGCGTTCGCTTGGCGTGTCCGGCCGTGGCGTTCGACCCGTGTGAAATCGCCTTTGAGGAGCAAGACGGAACGATTCTCGCGAGCATAGCGATACCGGGCTTCATCCCGGCGCTTTATGCCGCGTCGCTTGCTGGCGCAACGCTTTTCGAAAACGCGCTGGTGGGCCTATACTGTATGGCCGGCGTGGATTTCGTGAACGAACAGATAACTCGGGCTATCGGTGACGGTTCATCGTACGGCATCGTTGACAAATTTCTCGTGGTTTGGCCCAACCAAGATTACCATACCGAGCTTTTGTATAAGGTCCGAGGCGCCTTTATCCGCAAGCGCATTCATCCCCGGGTACGCGGGCGAAAGCCGCCGAACAAGCCACCAGCGCTCGAGCGAGACGAGCTTCTTTTTAATCGAAAAGCAGTGTCGTGGCTTGTTTGGAATGAGGCGTGGCAAACGGCTTCAGAAGCGGTTGTACCGACCCTGTTACAGGGCCCGTCTATATTACCCGCGAGACGAATAGAAGCGGTTCAAGAGCGAGAATTCTCGGGCTTAATCCCGCAACAGGCGTAGACTACCGATATATAGCCCGCGCTCCGCGTCTAATCGACCAACGATTCGAATGTCTGATCCGGGATAGTTACGGTAAATCGCGTGAGGCTCAAACGCGCGCTTCGAGACTAACCACGATGTGTTTAGCTATTCCAATGCGAGTGATATCCGTCGACGGTAACCTCGGCCGGGTCGAAGCCTCGGGCGCGCTGCTTACGGTGGCGCTTGATTTGGTCGAGGGAGTGCAGCCCGGGGACTACCTGCTGGTTCACGCGGGGTTCGCTATCGCGCGCATGGACGCGGATGAAGCTCAGGAGAACCTCGACATCATTAAACGACTCACGGAATCGCCGGAGCCATGACAAGCCCGCGGGAGCAGATCGAACGCTATCTTAGGCGCCTGGCCGATTGGCGGGGAGATGAGCTGACCTTTATGGAGGTTTGCGGAACGCACACGGTATCCGCGGCTCGCTCCGGCCTTCATTCCCTGCTGCCGAGATCGATACGGCTGATATCAGGTCCGGGATGCCCTGTATGCGTAACCCCGGTGAGTTACGTCGATCACGCGTTGGCCTTGAGTAAATTGCCGGAGGTCACTATCGTAACTTTTGGGGATCTGGTGCGGGTGCCGGGCTCTTCCGCGAATGGGCCGGAAAAAGCTCCGCCCAGCTTGGCATGGGCCAAAGCCCGCGGAGCAGACGTCAAGGTCGTCTATTCGCCGCTAGACGCTCTCGAGCTGGCGCGAGAGTTGAAAGACCGGCAGGTTGTCTTCCTGAGCGTTGGTTTTGAAACCACGACGCCGGTGATCGCGGCGGCGCTTCAGCAAGCGATAGATTCTGGAATCGAAAATTTCTCCCTATTGACCGCGAATAAAACCATTATCCAACCGCTTTTAGCATTGGGCACTTCTAGCGAAATCAAGATTCACGGTTTTCTCTGTCCGGGACACGTGAGCGTCGTGATCGGTTCTAATGCGTATAGAAGCCTGGCCGAGATCCACGGCATTCCCTGCGCGATCGCCGGGTTTGAGCCGTTGGAGATGGTGCGCGCTATTGTGGCCTTGACCGAACAGGTCTCGCAAAATCACCCGAGAGTGGACAACTGCTATCGAGCCGCGGTGCGGCCGGAAGGAAACAGCAAGGCGCTCGAGGTGATGTTCAAGCTATTCGAGCCTTGCGACAGCGTTTGGCGGGGTATCGGAGAGATAAGCGACAGCGGTTTGAAACTGCGCGCCGAGTACCGTAAATACGACGCGGCTCAGCGTTTCAAGGTTGAGCTTCCGCCCGTGCTAGAACCGCTTGGATGCCGTTGCGGCGATGTTTTACGCGGCGTGATATCCCCGTCGCGCTGCGGGCTTTTCGGGAAAAGCTGCACGCCCGATAGTCCCAAAGGGGCTTGCATGGTCAGCAGCGAGGGAAGCTGCGCCGCGTATTATCAGTTCCGGCAGGAGGACGGCAAATGATTCTTCTCGGGCACGGTTCCGGCGGTAGGCTTTCTCATCAACTGATCAAAGAGCACTTTCTTCCGCATTTCGTCAACCCCGCGCTCGCGCTGCTCGAGGACAGCGCGGTTCTCGATGATCTCGCTTTTACCACCGATGCCTATGTCGTAACCCCGCGTTTTTTTCCGGGAGGAGATCTCGGGCGATTGGCCGTAAGCGGTACGGTCAACGACCTCGCGATGGTCGGAGCCGAGCCGATCGGCTTGAGCGCCGCTTTTATCATCGAAGAGGGGCTCTCGTTCGAGGAGCTCGATCGGCTTGTCGTCTCGATGTCGCTCACGGCCAAAGAAGCCGGGGTGCCGATCGTAACCGGTGATACCAAGGTCGTTCCCAAAGGCGCCTGCGACGGCGTATTTATTACTACCGCGGGAGTCGGCCGCATCGATCCCGGCTTTCGCCCCTCGCCCGTCAAGGTTCGAACGGGCGATGTTGTGATTATCAGCGGAACCGTGGCGGATCACGGTATCGCGGTCATCACCCGCCGGGAAGCGATCAGAATCGAGGGAGAGTTGTCGAGCGACGTTGCGCCGCTCGTGCCGTTGGTCCGCGCTCTTCGCGACGCCGGGCTAGAGGTGCACGCCATGCGGGATCCCACCCGCGGTGGGGTCGCGCAAAGCCTGATCGAAATAGCGGCCGCATCGCAATCGCGTATCGTGTTGAATGAAAAAGCGATTCCGATCAAGTCCGCCGTCCGCGCCGCCTGCGAGTTGTTGGGGCTCGACCCCTTGTACGTCGCAAACGAGGGAAAACTACTCTTATTGCTGCCCGACGCACGGGCGCAAGCAGCGCTGAAGGTTCTCAAAAGCCATCCTCTCGGCGAAGCGGCCCGGATTATCGGCGCGGTTGAAACGGGCCAACCCGGCCTTGAGCTGATAACGACGCTGGGCGGAACGCGCAGGTTGCGTATGCATTCCGGAGAGCTACTTCCGCGGATTTGTTGAGATGCACGAGCTGAGCATCGCGGTTCAGATAATCGAAATCGTTCACAAGCATTTGCCCGCGGACCAGAATCTCAGCGTCAAAAAGATACGTCTACGCGTCGGCGAGTTTACCGCGATTATCCCCGAGTCGCTGCGCTTATGTATCGATACCATCACCCGTGAAACGGCGGATGCGGGAGTTGAGTTGGAGATCATCGAGATTCCGGCGCAGGTAAAGTGCCGCCAGTGTTTCAGCGTTTCTAAAATCGAGCCACCCTATCTGATCTGCGCCTCGTGCGGAAGCCAACAGGTCGATATCATCTCAGGAAGAGAGCTTCTGGTGGAAAACATCGAGGCCGAGTAGTGTTTAAGGTAGATTCTGTCCATGGGATTTCTCAGCCGAACTTATCGCAGCCTTGTGTGCCGCATGTTTGACGCCTGAACGTGTACCTACAAACGTTTAATAATCTCTTCAACCGGTTTTCTACTGCGGGGTTGTTGCGCGATTTGCTTATAACTGTCGGGTACGTGGCTGTCATCGCTCGCTTTATTGCCCACGGCTATCATGACTAGCGGCTCTTCCTCCGGGCTTAAACCGAAAAGCTCCCGCACCTTGGTCGGATCAAATCCGGCCATCGGCCGCGCGACCAGATCGTGATGCGTGGCGGATAACATCAAGTTCATCGCGGACATACCGAGATCAAACTCGTGATAGGCGCGGCCGTCGTTGAGCACACAGTCATCCTCCTTGCGAGAGTAGCCTACGATAAGTAACGGCGCTGTGCTCGCCCACTTAAGGTTGGGCCCTGTAAGCGCCTGCCTGCCCTTTTCCAACCCCTCTTTTGAGGTTAGAAAAAGGAAACGCCAAGGTTGTTTGTTGTAACAGGAAGGGGTCAAGCGGACGGCTTCAGCCATTTCCGCTACGACCTTTTCGGCTAACGGTTTGGTATCGATGGCGCGCGACGCGTGCCGCTTGTTCAATAAGTCTACGATTGGGTTATTCATGTTCGCCTCATTGGGTTGTTGAGCGTGTTCAATGCAGATAGCATGCCAAAGGCGTCAGCCACAGATACTAAGTCGCTATTTTAGCGAAAATAACGGTTGTTAAAAGCATTATCGGCGATTAAAGCCCGCTTGCGCCGAAACAGCCTTTTGTCCGCCGCAGCTTGATTTGTCTCATCGATTGTGTGAGACACTTGTTTCTCGCGTTCGTTCGACCAAAAAAACGTAACCGTTCAGGGGGGCACTGCTGTTTGACTACGACGGCGGCCAATTCATCCCGTAAAACCGGCTTTCGTCCTCGCGCCGGCTCGTCAGCTACAGCAAGTACCA
>JAFGIB010000379.1 GCA_016929805.1 Deltaproteobacteria bacterium
ACGAGCCGGCGCGAGGACGCAAGCCGGTTTTACGGGATGAATTGGCCGCCGTCGTAGTCAAACAGCAGTACCCCCCTGAACGGTTACGAAAAAGCCTTCGCTTAGGGACGAGGTTCGACACCCTTCTCGCAGGAGACAGCGACCCAGTAGTCGCCCTATCCCCCCAACGCGGCCTTCCCGTGCTCCGGTTCGCTTCGTAGCGAAGCTGGACAAAACGCTCCGTTCGCGAAAAGGATGGGCTTTTCATCCCTTCCGCTTCTACGGCCTAAACCTCAGACTCGGCGGCCTCTCCGCAAGTAGAGGCCGCCTGGCCTCGCGAACGCTACGATGCTTTAGCGGCTTTGATCTTTTCGGTGAGCTCGGGTACGGCCTTGAGAAGGTCAGCGACTAGGAAGAAGTCTGCGATTTGAGCGATCGGTGCTTCTTGGTCTTTATTGATCGCGACGATTACCTTTGACCCTTTCATGCCTGCCAAATGCTGAATCGCGCCGCTGATGCCGCACGCGATATAGAGGTTCGGCGCAACGATTTTACCAGTCTGACCAACCTGTAGCTCGCCCGACACATACCCGGCATCCACGGCCGCGCGAGTCGTGCCAACAGCAGCTCCGAGAGCGTCGGCCAAGGGCTCGATGACGTTTTTAAAGTTTTCAGAGCTTTTAACGCCACGACCGCCGGAAACCACGATTGCGGCTTCGGCTAAATCCGGCCTCTCGCTCTTGGCGACCTCGAGCTTGACGAACTGAACCCGGTCGCTGCTCGGGGCGACGATATTGGCGACATCTTCAATCGGGCTAGAGCCTCCGGCTTCTGCCGCCGCGGCAAACTCGGTTTGACGCACGGTAACAACATGAATAGGCGTATTGACCTTTACCTCTGCCATCGCGTTGCCTGCAAACATCGGCCGTATATAGGTAATGCCGGAGCCGTCGGCCTTCACCGCCGTGATATCGCTGACATTTCCCGCTTGAAGCCTGGCGGCGAGACGCGGCATGAGATCTTTTCCGTAGGAGCTCGCGCACGCGGTCACCACGTTGTATCCGCCGTTTTTGACGATTTCGGCAATCGTGGGAGCGTATTTTTCAGCGTAGTAGCCCTCTGCCATCTCGGCAGACAACACCTTTCGCGCACCGAATTTCGCCAGGGTCGCGGCGGCGCCTTTAGCTCCCGCCCCGATCGATAGAATATCAAAAGCACCGGATGTGCCTTCAGCGATCTTTTTGGCCAGCGTTACCGCCGAAAGCGAGTTCTTTCTCGCCTCTCCATTCAACAGTTCAGCAACAACTAATACGTCTGTCATTTTACATTCTCCTTATCTCTTTATGCCGTGTATTGAGCCGAGTTAGAAGGCTTTGGCTTGGTTTTTTAGTTTATCGACCAAGGCGTCGACGGATTCGACAAAGGTGCAGCTACCGGATCGAGCGGGGGGCAGCTCAAAGCGCGGATAGGTCGTGGCGGGTGTCGCGTCGCTACCGAGGGCGGGAAGCTCGAGTTGGTCAATCTTTTTCTTTTTCGCTTGCATTATGCCTTTGAGAGACGCGTAGCGCGGCCCCTCGTTGTATTTATGGCTGTCCGGGGTCGCGCCGTTCTTGACCGCCTCGGGCGATACGATTCGCAAATCAACCGTTACCACGGCGGGAGTTGTCACCTTTAGCGTCACAACACCCATATCGACTTCACGCTTGACGTTTAGGCTCTTTCCCCCGTCGCTTGTGCTGATGGACGCGACAAACGTGGCCATCGGCCAGCCTAGCATCTCCGCGAGCATCTGGCCGACCGCGTTCGAATCGCCGTCCACTGTCTGTTTGCCCATGAGGACGAGATCCGGCTTTTCCTTCTCGACTAACGCTTTGAGCGCACGTGCGACCACGGTCGACTCGAGCGCGCCATCGTCGGCGGTGACCAGAATGCCGCGGTCCGCTCCCATGGCAAGCGCTTGCCGAATGGTCTGCGCGACGTCGGCCACGCCTATTGAACAGACCACTATCTCCCCGAGTTTTTCGTTTTTTGCAGCATTTTCGTTAAGCCGAAGCGCTGCCTCCACCGCGTACTCGTCAAACGGATTGGGTTTCCATTCGAGCCCTTCTGACGTCACGGCTTTGCCGTCACCAGACACCTTAACTTTGTTTGCGTTGTCCGGATCGCAGACCCGCTTTAACGGAACTAAAATTTTCATAGAACCTCCATAGAGTTAGTTGAACATAACGGGACAACCTATTGCCGCACCCTTTCCAACGAGGGTCGAGCTGGCCGAAGACGAAACGGATTTTACAGCAAATGGGCTAGAGCGCTGAACCGGTTAAAACCTTTTTGACCGCGCGAGGATATCGGGTCAGATGTCGACTCGGCCCAGACCCAGAAACCATCTCGCTGAGTCTAGCAGCTTGAAAATCACAGATAACTCCGATTGACCGCGAAATCATAAATTCCTAACCTAATCAGCTCTCTCGTACCGCGCTTTCAACCTGATCGGTGCTCTAGGCGGTTAGAGTGCGAGTTGGCCTCTCGTTACACAAGGGGTTTATGAGGATCTTAGCCGCCTGTCAAGAACGCGATGGGTAATCGGTTGAGGGTTTCACGTCGTTATGAGAGAACCGTGCCAAGCTCGCCAGCTCCGGTATGTCACCAATAGGGGACAAAGTGGCGGAATACTAAAGAGAAGTCAGAAAGCGGGGGGTAAGGTGACTCGCTCCGAGAGTAAAGCTCGCGAGGCATTGATAGCCCACAAGCGATTCAATATAGGTCACCTGGCACGGGGCCGGGCGATCGCGAAGCGCGGGGTTGACACCAGTAATTGGCGAGCGGTATCGAGAGCCGCCTTACGATCGCGCTTCACACGGCTGTTGGTCATCTGCTTGCGCGCTAAGCGTTCCGCTGCGTACCGCAATTGCGCAGCGGCAACAACCGACTCGATATGCGCTTTTTTGCCGACATCGTCTATTAACTTGGATAAGTCTTTCTCGGACATCGTTCGGGTCGCCTGCGCCACGTTTCGCTCGAGGTTTACCAAAGCCTCGTCGGTTATCCTAAGGGCGATCGCCGCCCACGCTCCCCATCTTCCCGCTCCAGCATCATGCCAAACGGGCTCGATGCCGCCTTTTGTTTCCAACTGAGTGCGCATTCGTAGTACAAAGGCCAATGCCCCGTCGCGGCTGGCAACCGGGCCCGGACTTCGCCAAGCTATCACAGCCCAGATATCGGAGTCCGGTGAGCGATCCGCCAATAGAAAAGAGCGAGCATCGCTCGGCGCTTCCGCTTTCGGCAGCAAGCCTTTCGGCAGGTGGGCAACTCGACGGGCGATTCGTCGTGCTGTTTGCCCCACCGGTAGATTTCCCACTGCCGCTATCGTCGCGGCCTCTCCGAACACCGAATCGCGAACCGCCCTATTCAGTTCTCGAGAGCTGATATTCGCCACGCTGTCCGGCGATCCCCAGGGAGCAACCCAGCCCGGGGAGGCGGGCGAAATCAATAAACCGGCCTGGCTCGCGAAACGAAACGAGGTCGCCTCCCCCCTAAATTTCTCGAGTAAACGCAAACGCGCGTAAGCGATATCCTGTGACCGAGTAGAGGGTCGTAGCGCGCAAGCCATGGCGATATCGACGGCTTGCCTCCAGTTTTTTTTCGGGGCCGTTACAACAACGCCCCAAGAGTCACTATCGACCATAGGTATAATACAGGCGTCTATTTCCCTTAGGCGCGTCTTCAGTAGCTCAGCCGGAAACCCCCGGCAGGAAATCGTCGCAAGGGTCGCCAGCAACGCCGTTCGGCCGTGCACCGCTTTCGGTTCGCTCTCGGCGCCTTTCGCGAATCGTACGGCAACGGCGATATTATCGCCCGTTCGTTTTTCAACCTTGATGCTCGCCCCATTAGCTGCGGCCAACGAGGCGCGGTCTTCTCTTATCGATCCTTGAAGTTTCGGGTCAGCGATGGCTTTGGCGGCTTTCAACGCTTGCTGTAGCGACGCTTGCAGACGTTTCTTATACCCGTCATCAGGCGCATCGCTTTTAAGCCGATCCGCGCGCCCTCCGCTCGCGATCACGCCGACTCCAAGCCCATAGCGACCCTGATTCGACCGTTCCTCTTGGCTGCACCAGCGCGAGCCCAGAGTTCGCGCTAGCTCCTTAGGGCTGTCTGCAGCGGAGACAGCGGATCTCATCTCCACCCCTTCAATCCTCAGACGAAAGAACTCTGAAGCCGCGTAACGTACGAGGGAAATCGCGTCCGAAACCTTTGACAGTCGAATCGTGACGAGCGCTCCGCCCCGAAGTTGAAAGGCGTGCGATACGGGTTTGATAGGGCTAGCAAACCCCGCTGATAAAAGCGAAAGATTAACCGAACGTCCAAGCGCTACGGCTGAGGCGAGATCGGGCGCGACTGCGCTGATCGTTACTTCATCGACGCCGCCGATTTCCGCTCGAACCTCGGCGGAAGCGCAGTCGAAGAGGCGCTTGGCGCGTTGCGACCGCGCCTGGGGATTTATCGAAAAATTATCTTGGACCACCCGGCTGAGCTCGGAAACCTGCAACTTGCCCACCGCGACTAGAAGCGCGCGAGAAGGCCCGAAATGATTTGCTAAAAAGTCGCCGACAGAGGCTTTGGTCACTCCCTCGTCTGCTTCTATCTGTCCAAGGGGAAAAAAAGCGTCCGCCCCTGACCCAAAGAGAGCCGTGATAGCAAGTCGATCCGCCGCGCGGCCTTGATCTTTCGACTCGGCCGCGAGTCGCGCTTTTTCGAGTTTCGAACGGGCTTGCTGTACCTCCTTTTCCCCCGGATTGCGACTCGCGAGAGCGCGGCTCATGCGAAACAGACAGCGGGTGATCTCTCGTGACTCACATAATAGGCTGAACTCGATGCCGTCCGGTAAGACATACGCCTGAACGTCGGAACCCGCTCTACGGGCCGCGACCCAGGCAGCTACCGTGGCGACCTGAGGCGGCGCCGCGTCGCGCGATCCAGCATCTACCCAAAGAGAAAGCTGGACCAGTCCCGGCGTCGGTTTGTCGACGAATAGAATCGGGACCGCGGCTTCAAGCGAGAGCGCTTTGGGCGCAACCGGTTTAATTCGTTCGACGCTCGCCCCGCAACCAAATAGAGCGGCTAACCACGGCGCAACTAAAAGTAACAATAAAAGCGAGCTTGCGACCTTTTTACTCGATATCGGGTCGGACAAAACGGTTGTTGAATACCATATTTCTCCGTAAAAGAAGGAAAAAAAAGATCCGTTGGTCCGCCTTCCGTACGACCCTAGCGCGGCGCGGTACTCGCTCCGGCCTTGAGGTAGGCTCTATGCCGCAATCGCAAGCTTTTTCGCAGGCCGAAGAATGACGACCTCGCCGTCTAACCGGCGCGAGTAGTCGGCCATTCGCGTTTGAGCCCGTTGAGCCTCCCTGAGCCATTCGCGAAGCATCCTTTGATGAAAGCGCGCCATCGCCGTATATCGGATCGCGGTGCCGTGGAACAAAGAATCGAAATTATCGTAAACGACCTCGCCTTTAGCCCAAATCGCATCGCTCGTTCCTGGCAGAGGTATTTCGATCTGCACGATTCGTGAATTTCTTTCAAAAGGCTCCACCAATCTCTCGGCGTAGAGCCCAATCGCGCTTAAATCAGTGGTGAAGCATCGGTGAGGCTGTTCGCTAATAATCTGCGTCATATAAAATCCAACGGGAATTCGTTGTGATAATCTGCGTTCACTTATCATCGTTTCTCCTTATAAGATTCGGTATGTAGGATATAGTAGGACAGTGTGAGAAAACAGACAAAAAATCGTAAACGTTCAGGCCTCAAACATGCCGGCGGCTAATTCGCCCGTAAAACCAAGCGCGCCTGAAGGGCCGGCGAGGATGGTACTTGCTGTACCTGACGGTTGTCGGTGGAAACGTACAAAGCAAAGCGGACGCGAGTCCGCGAAGCGGTACGTTTGCAGCGGCAGTACACAGGGTCCGAAG
>JAFGIB010000380.1 GCA_016929805.1 Deltaproteobacteria bacterium
ACGAGCCGGCGCGAGGACGAAAGCCGGTTTTGCGGGATGAATTGGCCGCCGTCGTAGTCAAACAGCAGTACCCCTCTGAACGGTTACCTCATCGCGACCATCGGTTGCTTAAAGAACGCGGCGTCATTCGTGCAGCACGCGGCAAAAGTCAACCATCCACCGATTCCAGAAGCCCACAACTGACCGCTTTGAGGATAGAAGTCCGAGAGCGCATCCGCCAGCGACGAGACCACCTCGGAAAGATCTTCCGGACGCATCGCGACCGGATTGCTGTGAGCATAGGGTAGACTGGGTGTTAGCACGGCTGTTCTCGGTAAGAGGTGAATTCCCGCCAGCTCCGGTTGCGAAGCCAGGCGCGATCCGGGTGAGACGGTGAATGGATGAAGAGTTAATAGATCGATATCAGAAGCGTGCCTTTGTAGATATTCTACGGTTTCGAGTAACTCTCTCTGGGTTTCCGTCGGAAAACCGATGATCATCATGACACCGGTCACGATACCGTGACGATGGCAGGTTTTAAGGATTCTAGAAACCTCTTTAAGGTCGATCCGTTTATCCATTAGCTCGAGCGTTCTCGGACAAGCGGACTCCAAGCCGAACCTCAAGCAACAACAACCCGAGCGCGCTAGCAGAGCGATGATTTCGTCGGTCAAACGACGGTCGAGAAAAACCTCCGCCGACCATCTTATCGTCAACCCCCTTTTGATCGAAGTTCGAGCGAACCGCTCGAGATCTCGTGGCAGCACGGAATCGGTCGGAAAATCGAACCAATTGGTCCGGCATTCACGAACCAAGCTTTCGATGTCGTCAATGCAGCGCTTTGCTTCTCTCGCGCGGTATACCTCTCGCGCTTGATTCGAGATGTTGCAGTAGACACAACGGTGGTAATGGCATCCGCGCGTAACCGGAAGAGGAATGGCGTACCTAGGGACGAGGTACGAACCGAGGTTTATTCCCTCCATTTTCAGCATCGGTATCGGCGCCTGGCTGAGCGATATCTGCTCAATCCGTCCGGTCGAGACAAACCGCTCGCCTCGCGGCAATAAGATATTGGGCGTTTGCCAAATCGACTCGCGCTCTTCGAGCGCTCTGAGATAGGCCTCGAGCGTCGGCTCTCCATCTCCGATACAAATCCCGTCAGCCGGGACCACCGAGCTCGGCATCTGTGTTAAGTCATCCTGAACCGCTTTCAGAAAGGCGCCTCCGAGTAAAACCGGCAACTCGGGAAACTCCTCCTTTATCAGCACGACCAGGCTAAAGGCGGGTAGAAGTTGCGAGTGATAACTTACCGAGACCGCTACTAGGTGCGGTGAAGCTAAAGCAATACGCGCAAGGCTGTGCTCTCTAAAGTAGTCGATGAAGATGTTTCTACCGCGGTCCCGAATCGCTTCCGCGAGCGAGCGCCAGTCAGCTTGCGCCCCCGGCATGTCGAAGCGGCTGTAGGAAAGACGACTCAGCCCGTGCGCGCTTGAGATCAACAAGCCGGCATCGCGGATGAACCCTAGCGAGCCGACCATCTTCTCGATGTCGCTCTCGACTCCCGGTTGCTTAAGAATCTGCTTCGCCGTTTCGATCTGCGACGCGATCCGCCGCGTGCTTCGAGCGATTTCGAGTAGCGACGATCGGGAGTAACTCGCGTCTTTCTTGCAGCGTTGTTCGACCACGGCAGCCGCGGCGCTGAGATACTCGGTTGAATGAAAGTAGTGAAACGCGTCGAGGCCCAGGTCCCATTGGATGCATTCATGGCCTAGATGAGTCAACCAAGCGGCGAGCGCCGAGATACTCGGCGGAGCCTGTCCAATATTGCCAACGGGCGGAGATATCAGTAGAACTTTCATCGCATTCGATCGAGGCTTCGACCGCAAAAAAATGTTGTTAAAAGCAATCCGGGCCCGATTGCCAAGCGTTCCGGCGATCGCGTTCCTTTTTATCGCTCCTACGACCTCTAGGCTCGATTGACGATCGCACTACACGTACCGGTCTCGTCGAACTCGATAATCTGTTCGGCCGCCATTCTCGCGGCGTTAGTGTTGGCTTCAACCGTACTGGCTCCGAGATGCGGGAGCATGATATCGGCGATGTCCGTCACGCTCTTTACGCCCTCGGCATCCTTGGCGTATACGTCGTTGAGAAAACGAATTTTCTTACTCTTTTTAACCTCGCGAACCGCGTCCTCGTCGACGATCCCGGCGCGGGCGCAATTGATCAGCGTCGCACCGTCCTTCATCAACGATAGTAGCTTCAAACCGACCAATTTCTTGGTCTGTGCATTCTCGGGGATATGCAGCGAAACGTAGTCGGACTGAGCGAAAATCGTCTCGACATCCGTGAACTCGACATTGAATGCTCGCGCCTGTTCGAGCGTAACGATCGGGTCGTAACCGAGCAACTTGACTTCGAAACCTGAGAGTCGCTTCGCCACCAGCTGTCCGATATTGCCCAGCCCCAGCAGCCCCACCGTTTTTCCGGTAATTTCACGGCCCATAAATCGCTTTTTCTCCCATTTTCCCGCGCGCGTTGAGATCTCCGCCCGCACCAGATACCGGGCGTCAGCCAGCATCAATGCGATTACCTCTTCAGCCACTGCGTTGGCATTGGCGCCCGGGGTATTCATCACGTCTATTCCCTTTTTTCTCGCGTATTGGCTATCGATGGTGTTGAATCCGGTTCCCGCGCGGACGATCAGCTTCAATCGCGGCAATGAATCGATAATCTCCGGCGTGACCGGATTACTGCGAACGATAACAGCGTAAGCATCCGGATTTTCTCCAGCTAGTTTTTTGAGGTTTTCCGCGTCGTCTTGGATGACTTCGTAGCGACCGGTCGCTGTGAGAAGCTCGCGCGCGACCTTCTCGAGCTTGGTTGGAATAAGTACTTTTTTCATAGAATCTCGACCTCTTGAGGGGGGGGTTCTGTAGCTTCTTAAAAAGTCTGTAGCGCTCAGAGAAGGGATCGTTGGCAGCGAGGGCGTTTCTCGCCCACGGATTCTGCAATCTTTGGTCGTTTTGAAGCCAACATTGCCCGTTCTCCGTGACTTTAGGTCACCACCTTTAAGAAGCTTCGGTTTCTATCTTCGATTTAGAACGCAAAGGGAGATAGCCGTAAGCGGTGATAAGATCAAGGTGTAAATCACATAGATTTGCATTTTATAAGGCATCTAACGTATCGAATCCGAATAATATTCGGAGTCACCGCATAAAATAGGTTGAGATGTTCGTTCGAAACACTCTCTATCTCTGTTTTGTGGCGACCGACGTCTACGGCCGCTCACGAACGTTACGCGCCGTGCTCGCCGGCCTTAGTAGTAAAATGGCGAAACTCTAGCTTGGGCGCGCTCGATTTTCCGGGAGAGCTTACGAATGCCTAAGTTCGCTCTTGAACTCTTTTGAAACAACAGCGAGCGGTCGGCCCGGTAGAAACCGAAACGGTACAAGGGCCGAACCTTAGCTCAACGGTAACCGTTCAGGGGGGTACTGCTGTTTGACTACGACGGCGGCCAATTCATCCCGTAAAACCGGCTTTCGTCCTCGCGCCGGCTCG
>JAFGIB010000381.1 GCA_016929805.1 Deltaproteobacteria bacterium
ACGAGCCGGCGCGAGGACGAAAGCCGGTTTTAGGGGATGAATTGGCCGCCGTCGTAGTCAAACAGCAGTACCCCCCTGAACGGTTACTCTTTCCACTAGACCCACCTCAGGTTAAACAGATTCTTCTGGCGCCCAGATTCGGCCGAGGTTCGTATCGAGCTGGTTTCGCGAAACCGCAGTAATAGCAGCGCTATTTTCGAGGATTTCGCGTAATCGGATCGAGACGCAGATGGCCTGAAGAGGGGATGTCGGAGGATCTGTTCAACCTGAAGCGGGTCTTGTTAGAAATTCGTGCATCGCTTTCGCGGCTTTTCGTCCGGCGCCCATGGCTAGGATAACCGTGGCCGCTCCCGACACGACGTCGCCTCCGGCCCAGACTCGGTCCTTAGAGGTCTTATTCGTGGTCTCGTCCACCGCGATAGTACCCTTTTTGGTGATCTGCAAACCTGGAGTCGTCTGTCCGATGAGCGGATTGGGGCTGTTGCCGATGGCGCATATCACCGCGTCGACTTCAAAGGTGAACTCCGAGCCCTTGATAGGAATGGGTCGACGACGGCCCGAGGCGTCAGGTTCCCCGAGCTGCATGCGTTGACACTCCATGGCGACCAAGTTGTTGTTCTCGTCGCCGATATACTTGAGAGGCAGCGTGAGCAGGTCGAATTTCACGCCTTCCTCCTCGGCGTTCTCGACCTCCTCGTGCCGCGCCGGCAGTTCCGTTTTGGAACGTCGGTACACGATCCGGCTCTCCTTGGCGCCCATTCGTAAAGCCGTGCGCGCGCAATCCATGGCGACATTGCCGCCGCCTACTGTCACTACTCGCATCTCGCGCTTCATAGGCGTGGGAGTGTGAGGAAAGGTATATCCTTTCATTAAATTCGAGCGCGTGAGGTACTCGTTCGCCGAGTATACCCCGTTTAGGTTTTCACCGGGTATATCCATAAACCAGGGCAAACCGGCGCCGGTACCAACAAAAACCGCGTCGTATTCTCTCAATAGCTCGTCTATGGTGCGGGTTTTCCCCACCACGAAGTCCGTGTGTAACTCGACGCCGAGCGCTTTGACGTACTCCATCTCCCTGCGTACGATGCGCTTGGGAAGGCGGAATTCGGGTATGCCGTAAACCAACACGCCGCCGGCCTCGTGCAACGCCTCAAACATGGTTACGGCGTGACCCTTAAGTACCAAGTCGTGGGCCACGGTAATACCCGAGGGACCGGTGCCGACAACAGCGACCTTTCTACCCGTGGCGGGTTCTTTCTGCGGCAGCGCCGGCGGGCCCTTGGCCGCTTCCGTGTCCGCTAGAAATCGCTCCAGTCGGCCGATCGCGACCTCGCCCTTCTTCTTGCCCAGGGTGCAATGCTTCTCGCACTGCTCTTCCTGTGGACAGACGCGACCGCAAACAGCGGGAAGCGCGTTTTTCTCTTTGATTTTTTTTATACCGCCCTCGAAATCGCCCTTCGCGATAAATTGGATAAACGCGGGGATGTCGATTTCCACCGGACAGCCTTGCCGACACGGGGTGTTTTTACACTGAATGCAGCGTTTGGCCTCCGCTATCGCCAGCTCGGGGGTGTATCCAAGCGCAACCTCATTAAAATTCGACCTGCGGTCCTCCGGGTCCTGTTTCGGCATATCCCGGCGGTTGTAGTCGATCTTCTTCTTTTCCTTTTCGACTTTCTTGGCGCCCGCATCCGTCGCCGCCGCGCTCTTCTTCGCCTCGGGCTGATCGCTCGACTTTCCCGCGCCGTTCTTGCTGCCGCCGTCTCCAATCTCGTTAGCCATATTCCGCTCGCCTCCAGAACCTTTTTTTATTCTCTGTCGGCCGCATCCGACGTCCGGCCGGCCCCGGCGCACTTTCCTCCGGGATGCTCGACATTTTGCCGAACCGTTAGCAGCCCCAGCTTCTCTTCCTTTGCATAGGCTTTGCGCCGCAGGAAAAGCTCCTTCCAGTTGACCTCTTCACCCGGAAAATCCGGGCCATCAACGCAAGCAAACCGGGTTCTTCCGCCCACGCTCACGCGGCACACGCCGCACATGCCCGTTCCATCTATCATGAGGGGATTGAGGTTCACCGTGGTGCCCAAACCCATGCCGACCGCCACTTCGGTCGCGCGCTTCATCAGGTAAGTACATCCGTTTACGTAGATCTTGTCGGGCTTACCGCCCTTGTCCGCCAAGCGTTCGCGCAAGATATCCGGTAGTTGATCGATATGACCCATTCTACCGCGCGAGCCGTCGCGGGTGATCAAGTTCAGGCTCGTGGCTACTTTGCGAAGCTTATCCGTCCAATAAAAGAGATAACTACTACGCGCTTCGATGACCACATGAACACTCGCGCCGGCCTGTCGAACCGCGCGCACGAGTGGAAAGATGCTTCCGATGCCGTAGCATCCGCCTACCGCCACCACGGTGGCGCCGGGACCGACCGCGGAAAGATCTGTTGCCCTTCCAAGCGGGCCGGCAAAAGTTGGAATAACGTCGCCCTTACATAGTCCGGCGAGCATCATGGTCGATGCGCCGACCTCGATGAATACGCAAGTGACCGTGCCCTGATCGCGGTCCCAATCGGAGATAGAGATGGGAATACGCTCGCCGCCCTCGAAGGGTCTAACGATCACGAACTGACCCGGGGCCGCTCCCCGAGCTACCTCGGGAGCCTCCACGACCAACTCGTGAACATTGGGAGCGATCATCCTTCGCTCAATAACGTTATTCATAACTTATCTCCTCGCGTCTTGTCCGTCATTCACGGACGGTCTCACGCGCTTTATCTCCACGGCGCACGGATTCGCGGCGAATGGACCGGGTACAAACGGAAAAGGTATCGCGGAGGCCGGATCGACGACGGCGTAGACCGCATCCCGCGGAATCGTTCTATCGAGCACGACGCGACCGCGGATCTCGGCGCCGTCTCTCAACAGAGAAATCTCATCACCCGTTTGTAGGCCGAGCCTAGCCGCTTGCTCTGGATGAATCCGCAAGCCCGACAGCCCCAGGTTTCCGAAGCCGACCAGCACGCGATCCAAGCTAAAGCCGCGAAAAGAAAGCGGCGAAATCTCGCGCACGAGCATCATGGCGCCTCCGCCCTCTGTTTGCCCCGCGGCGCGCGCTATTGCCCGCGCTTGCTCGCTCGTCTCCGCTAGTTCCGAGCTCTCGATCAACTCGCTTTTGTCCGCCTGACTCGCTTTGCCCAGGGCCTCGATGACCCCGGCGAACACGGCCCGATCCGACTTCGCGCCCTGCTCCGACCCGTTCGTCGCTTGGTCGCCGAAGGGAGTCGCCGGCAACACCAGGTCTGCTTCGAGTTGCTCCGGTAGCTGCATCGAGTCCTGGGCGATGAGGAAACCGCACTCGGGCCGTTTCGCGAACGGGACATCGGCCGCGAGGTAAAGCACCGCGGGTTTGGCGCGGCCGCATATTAGATCGGTTATCTTTAGCGCCGGACCGCTTTCAGCAGGTGCGCCCGCTCCCGTGCTGTAGGCTTTGAGAGCCGCGGTGTCGGTCGCCGGAAACAGGTACCCGACGAGATCACCCTTTTTTCCAAGGTTTCGTAGAGCCTCGACATAGATCGCTGTATTTGAATATTGTAGCGGTGTAGCGCCGACAATCGCCGCTAATCTGCCTGAACTCAGCAACGCGGCCGCTCGCTGTAACGCGTCGCCGACCGCGCCGCTTTGCCCGCCGTCCGAGCAGTCACCTTGGTTGTCTAACGCGCTTGCTATCGCATAAAGCGCTTCGGCTTCGCCGCCGGCTCGCGTCTCGACGTACTCATCCGCCAAGCGCGCCAGCCTCGTCCGCTTGGCGTCGATGACCACGAGCTTTGCTCCGCGCCGCTGCGCTCGACGCACCCCAACCCACAACGGGGTATGGCTGTAGCGCGGTTCCGCGGCAACCATAAGCACGACCTGCGCGCGGTCAATCGCCGACACGGCTTCCGCGCCCCGCTTAAATTCCGAAGCTAAAGCCGCGGCGCCGCCGACGGCAAGCCGCGCGGAAGTGTCCAAGGTCGCTTGACCGCCCGTCGCGTTCAAAGCCGATAAAAGCCTTTTGGCCTCAGCCATCAGCTCCGGCGCCGCCAATAGGCTGAATCCTCCGCCACCCGGAGAAGCGGCTGCACTGATTCTTTCAGCCGCAATCTTAAACGCTTCCTCCCAAGAAATGACCGCGTATACGCCCTTTCGTCTCGCTAGAGGAGAGTAGAGCCGCGAAGGCCCGCTGATCAACCCGGGCAAACCGAATCGGCCCTTGGCACAGACTCGGCCGGTAACCTTCGGTGTGGCTCGTACGACTTCGCCGTCACGCAGATCGAGCTGCATTTCACAACCGAGGTCGCAAAGCTGGCAGGTGGTTAGACGGCTCTCAGTCGCTCGGTCCCATTTCCCTTGTCGGTCCGCCAGCGCTCCCGTGGGACAAGCCAAAACGCACGTTCCGCAGAACCAGCAGCCGGCCTCGAGGTGGGTGCTTTCCATTCCGGCTCCGATCAGAGTATTCGGCCCCCGCTTCACGAAGGAGAGGACGTCCGCGCCGATCTCGCGGCAAACGCGAACGCATCTACCGCATAACACGCATAAATTGTAATCGCGGTCGTAGAAGGGTTCTTCCCGTTCCACGGCAATACCCCGATATCGCACCGAGAATCCGATGCCGCCCTCCTGCTTGATATTAAACTCCTCGACCAAGCGCTGTAACTCGCAGTCGCCGTCGTTGGAGCAGAAGCGGCAGCCGGTGGTGTGTCCGCTCTTACTAATCGTCAACATTGATTCTCGGCACTGCGGACCCTCGTTACATAAAAGGCAGCCGGAGGGATGCTCGCTCAGCAACAACTTCAGCATCTCTTTTCGAATCGCTTTAACCGCGTCGGTGTCCGTGAGCACGTTCATGCCCTCGTCTCGCGCTTCTACTCGCAATACGCACGAGGCGTGAAACCCGGGTCTGCCCTCGATCTCGACCAGACAAATGCGGCAGCCGCCGAACGCTTCGGTCCCCTGCAAAAAGCAAAGCGCCGGAATGCGCACGCCGTTTTGCCGCGCGGCCTCGAGTATGGTTACGCCCTGTCTGACCTTTACCGGGTTTCCGTTGAATCGAATCCCCACCATTACCGCTGCGCTTTCCGATACGCTTTGAGCGGATAGTGTCATGGCGACTTTACCTCCACGGCGTCGAACTGGCACACGCTCCTGCAAACACCGCATTTAATGCACTTAGCGGTATCGATGACGTGTTGCTCCTTCTTGAGACCTGTTATCGCGTTTGACGGGCAGGCCCGAAGGCAAACCGCACAGCCCGTGCACTGAGCATTGATAGTAAATGTTATAAATTCTTTACAAACCCCAGAACGGCAACGCCGATCGCGGATGTGCTCGAGGTACTCGTCGCGGAAATAGCGAATCGTCGTTTTTACAGGGTTCGGCGCGCTCTTGCCCAGCGCGCACAGCGAGCCCTTGCTCATGGTTTCGCCCAAGCGCTCGAGCTTGTCGAGATCGTCTTCGTCCGCGTCGCCTTTCTTGATTCGTTCGAGAATATCGACCATGACCCTGGTGCCAACTCGACAAGGGGTACATTTGCCGCACGACTCCTTCTGCGTGAAATCCAGAAAGTACGCGGCGATGTCAACCACGCACGTCTCCTGATCCATGACGATTAGCCCTCCCGAGCCCATGATGGAGCCCGCGGCGGCGAGATTCTCATAATCGATCGGCTTGTCCAGGTAGGCTTCCGGTAAACATCCGCCGGAAGGACCACCGGTCTGCACCGCTTTGAAGGGCTTCGCGTCGTTTATCGGACCGCCTCCGATATCGAAAATAACCTTGCGTAGAGTTGTTCCCAACGGCACTTCGATGAGACCTGTGCGCTTGACCTTTCCCACCAATGAGAAGGTCTTGGTGCCTTTGCTCTTTTCCGCCCCGTGGCCAGCGTACCAGGATGCGCCGTTTCGCAGAATATTCGGCAAGGTCCCGAGGGTCTCCACGTTATTGATAACCGTGGGTTTGCCGTACAGACCCTCTACCGCCGGATACGGCGGCCTCGGTCGCGGCGAACCGCGCTTGCCCTCGATGGAGGCGATCAGAGCGGTCTCTTCACCGCATACAAAGGCGCCCGCGCCCTCCTTGATCTTCACCTCGAATTCGAAGTTGGGAAAGCAACGGAATAAACCGAGGGATCGGGCATCCGCGATCGCTTGATTGAGCCGCTTGATCGCCAGCGGATACTCAGAACGACAGTAGATGTATCCTCGCGAGGCGCCGATCGCGTGCGCCGCGATCATCATTCCTTCCAGCACCGCGTGCGGGTCGCCCTCGAGAAGCGAGCGATTCATAAAAGCTCCTGGATCGCCCTCGTCGGCGTTGCAGATCATATATTTCTGCTCCGCCTTCTGCTCGTAGCAGGTTCGCCACTTGCGTCCGGTGGGAAAGCCCGCGCCGCCGCGCCCTCTAATGCCGGAAGCTTCCACCTCTTGGATGAGCTGGTCCGGTTGCATGGCCACGGCCTTGAGAAAGCCCTCATATCCGTCACGCGCGAGGTAGTGATCCATGTCCTCGGGATCGATGATGCCGCAGTTGCGCAACACGACCCGAACCTGGGGTTTCATCATGGGCAGATCAAAAAAGCGCTCGATCCCGTCAAAAGCCTGTTCGCCGAAGTGTCCCACGGGTTTGAGCATCTCGCCCCGACCGAGTAGCGCCTCGACAATCTCAGCCGCTTTTTTAGCGGTTACGTTGGCGTAGCTGAGCCTCGGAAGCCCGGGCTTTCGGATGTCCATCAAAGGCTCGAGGTAACACGGCCCGATGCAGCCGACCTGAAGCACGCGGGCCTTCACCTTAATGCGCTCGGTGGTTTTCTCCACAGACGCGATCACGTCCATGGCACCCGCCGCTCTCCCGCAGCTTCCCGCTCCCACGTATACCACGGGGGTTGAGCCGGTGTTCAGATCATCCCAGCGTTTACTCGCCTGGGCCTTCTTCCCAGAGAAGCTTTGCCTGAATTCAGCTAGTTCCGCGCTGTTCACGGCTATTCCTTTCCATCTTCCGCGGGATCACTCTCGCGTTCGTCGCCGCGCGCCGGCGCTTTTGATTTTCCCGCGCGCCGGATCGCGGCGCTCAGCTTGTTTGGATTTACCTGCCCGAGAATCTCATCGTTAACGGTCACGACCGGCGCGAGCGCGCAGCAGCCCAGACACGCCACTCGATCGAGGTCGAACTGTCGGTCTTTTGTCGTCTGGCCGGGACCGATTCCGAGGTCGCGCTCTAGCGCCGAAAGCAGCACCTGTCCTCCGCGCACGTGACATGCCGTGCCGAGGCAAACCCGGACCGCGTTCTTACCAGGCGGGTAAAACTTAAACTGCGCGTAAAAGGAGGCGACCCCAAAGACCTCGCTCTCAGCGATTTTTAGCTGATCAGCGATTCGAGTAGCCGCCTCATGCGATACATATCCTTCCCTCCGTTGGACTTGCTGCAACAGAGGGATCAGCTGTTCACGGTTGTTGGTAACGGTTTCCATAAATGTTTTTTATTGAAACGATAGACGAGATTAGTCCGATCAACCAAATCGGCGATGTTCTAATATTAAACATTGTAAAATGCAACGACTTCCTGCAGTCGTCGGAATATCTGCGCGCGAAGCCTATTGCGCCTACGCGATTTCTCGGGTTTGTACCGTTGAATGCAAAAAACACCAAGGGGGAAGCGAGTAGAGAAGCCGTCTCGCCGCGTCGAGCAACCGGGCGTCTAATATCTCATAAGCATCGATAACAATAGCGTGAATTCCAACGGCTGCGATGTCAACAAATTCATCGTTGAAGCGACCGTCTGAAGCGGCCGAGGATGCACTTTTATGCCGCGTTTCGCCTTTCAACCGTGTTGTTTGATCAGCGTCGAAAGCGCTCTAAAGGGCTCCGTTCCCGCTCGGCCGCAGATTTCGAAGAGCAGCGATTCATAGGTGGTTATGATCGCACCTTCCTGTCGCATTCTGGCGATGGCTAGCTGTTTGTCATTCAATCGACGAGAGGATACGCAGTCTTCCACGACGATCGATTGGTACCCCTCGTCAAGCAGATCGAGCGCTGTCTGTAACACACAGACATGCGCTTCGATCCCGCAGATAATGACGTTCTCTATCTCGGTGTTTAAGAGTTTATCCATCAACTTCGCTTCCCCGCAGCAGCTGAAGGAAAGCTTGTCGATCGGCGTAACGTCGCCTATCAACCGTTTGATCTCGCCCACGCTTTCGCCCAGCCCTTTGGTGTATTGCTGGGTAACGAGAAGTGGAATCTGAAAGATCGCGAGTCCTTCAAGCAGGATCGTGGTGCGTTTAAGCATGAGCTCCCGCTCAGCGACGTGGGGAAATAGTTTCTCCTGGATATCTACGACAAGCGCGACCGTGTTGTCTTTTCTGAGTTTCATATCTCGCGTTTTGTAGCGCTGATCTAAGACAAAGTAAACCTCAAGCGAAACGCGACCCCGTTCTCGATTCGCCTTCGATGAGCGCTTGAGGATGGACTTAATCGCGTGTTTTGATATGAAGCTCAACGCCGACCATGAGTGTTATTGTACTCGAAGAGATCTCCCTCGGATTCGGGAAGAAAACCTTATTCGATCGGCTCGCGTTACGCGTCGCGCAAACAGATCGAATCGGACTTATCGGCCCCAACGGTTCCGGTAAGACCTCCTTGTTACGAATCATCGCCGGCGAACAAGCGCCCGATAGCGGCAATTTGCGGGTCAGCCGCGGAACGCGATTGGGATATTTGGCGCAGGAACTCGAGTTATCGACCGAGCAGTCGTTAAAAGATTTCGTTCGCGCGAGCGTTCCGGGAAGAGCGGAGCTGGAGACGGCGTTGTCGGCCGCCGATCAGGAGATGAACGCGTTGAGAAAAAGCGCGCGGAACGACGCCGCTGAAATCGAAACGGCCCAGCTCGATCTCGGGGAGCGCATCTCGAATCTACACGAACGCTTAGCCCACTACGACATGCAGTACAGCGACCACGAGATGCTGCGAATTCTCGCCGGCTTGGGATTTCGCACGAGCGACCACGATCGCTCGCTCGTCGAATTGAGCGGCGGATGGAGGATGCGCGCGGTACTCGCGTCGTTGCTTTTTCAGCAACCCGATCTGTTGCTTTTGGACGAGCCGACCAACCATCTAGATATGCCCACGGTGGCCTGGTTCGCCGACTTTCTCAAACGTTACCGAAAAGCATTTATCTTGATCTGTCACGACCGTGAGTTTCTCAACGAGCAGATCGAGCGCGTCGTCAGCTTCGAGCCGGAAGCGGTTCGCCAGTACTCGGGTAATTATCAGACCTATCTAGCGCAGCGCGCCGAAGAGCAGGTCATTCTTGAGAATAAAGCCAAGAACATTCAGCGAGAGCGAGAGCAGGCGGAGCGTTTTATCGCGCGCTTCCGAGCCCAAGCGACCAAAGCGAGGGCGGTACAAAGCCGAATCAAGGCGTTGCAGAGAATGGAGTCGGTCGAAACCTATCAAACGCGGCGCTCCATGCGGTTTTGTTTTCCTCCCTCCGAGAGAAGCGGGCAGGATGTGCTGACCCTGAACGAGGTGAGCAAACGCTACGGCGACAACGTGGTTTTGGACAAACTGAACCTAACGGTTTATCGGGGAGAAAAAATCGGCATCATCGGCGTTAACGGGGCGGGCAAGACCACGTTGCTCAAGATGATGGCCGGCGAAATCGAGCCCGATTCGGGCGAGCTACGGCTCGGGTACAACGTCACCGCGGGATATTACGCGCAGCACCACAGCGAGACCTTGGAGCGAAACGCGACGGTTTTCGACCAAGTCGCCGGCCAGAATCCGGATGCGGGTATTACGCGCGTACGAACGATCCTAGGAAGCTTTCTTTTCAGCGGCGATGACGTCGATAAGAAAGTCTCGGCGCTCTCCGGCGGCGAGAGGTCTCGAGTGGCCTTGGCGCGTTTGCTGATCAAGCCCGGTAACCTGCTGTTGATGGATGAGCCGACCAATCATCTCGACCTCGAGTCGAGCGAAAGCTTGGCCGAATCGCTCACGACCTACGACGGTACGTTGATATTCGTCAGCCATAACCGCAGCTTGATGCGGCGTCTAGCGGAAAAGATCTGGAACGTCGCCGAGCGCGGCGTCGAGACCTATCCGGGCACGCTCGACGAATATCTCGACTCCTGCCGCAGGCGTCGAAACCAAGGCGAGCAGGAGCCGAAGTCAACCCCGCCTCAACCGCGGCCGGCGGCGCCGGCTTCAGCCGATTTTCCGCAGCATCGCGAACGCAAAGCGAGTCGGGCGGCGGATAAAGAACGCAAGCGCTTGGAAGCGTTGCTGCGCGAACAAAGACGACGCCGGCTAGAGCCGCTGGAAAAGCAACTCGGCGAAATCGAAACCGCGATCGCCGGTCTCGAAGAATTGCAGAGGCAGCGCAGCGAGTTGCTGGCCGATCCGGGGGTTTATGCAGACAAGGAGAGAAGCGCTCGGCTTATTCGCTGTTATAAAGAAGATAAAGAGAAGCTGGATCAACTCAATGATCGGTGGGAGAAAATCCAAACCGAACTGGAACGATCGAGATCGTAGCACCCGCTCGCCAATGCTGCTCGCCTATCGCTCTGCCGCTGACGCGGTCCAAGACGGTAATTTGGCATTTGCCCTTTTTTAGCGCTTGAACGGTCTGTTGAAGCTGTTCGGCCGGCGTACCTACTTGCGGCGCGGGCAACGAGATCAACCGACGCCATCGAGGTTCTCTTTTGCCGATGCTCATACCGTCGATTCCGATTACCGCGTGCACCCTGCGTGTCTTAGCCAACTCGAGTATCGGCTCTATCCAAGCGCTGAGCCTAGGCGGTAAAAAAACGATCAAGCTCGAAGGCCCTTGTTCTTCAACTCGCCGTAAAAAGGCGCGGATTCCGCCGGCGTTCTGGCCGCGAGCGCCGCTCGAACGCATAAGGATCGCGAGCGCCTCGCCGATCTCTCCCGCGCCATCGATATCCGCGTCTGATCCGAAACTCCAGTCGCTTCCCAACAAGCGCTTTTCAATCGCTAGACGGGCGACCGCCGCGCTCGCGTCGTCGTCAGGGCCCGAAACGATAAAAGCGGCTGTTCGATGCGATAACGTCAGCGCGCGCTCGGGCGCTCGAATCATCAATTTGCGCGTCCTCGCGAAAACCTTCCAATGGATGAAACGGGCTGGATCGCCCGCCATATAGCGTTTCAGCTCCAAGCGATCGCCGGCGTCGATTCCCATTGGATGCGGCAGCTCGTCTCCTCCCGTCATGGACATCAAAGCTGCGAGATGCCGAAGACCTCCGAGATGGGGTAATACGTCCAAGGCGATCTGATCCGCCACGCGAATCGCAATCCGGCAAAACCCAAATGCATCTTCGACGACCAGGCGTCGAACCGCGACTCGAAAGCAACCGCGATCGCTAAAACTCGCGACCTCGTGAAGCCGCCCGCGACGACGCGAACGCGTAATACGAACGACCTTCGGCTCTTCCCAGCCCCACCTCACCTGTATCAGAGGTACGAAAAAAAGCGACGGAATTGAGAACCCGGTCTCCATCGCCGTTTTCGTTTCGAGCACGAGCGTTTGTCTCGGTTCGCTCGAACGAACGTGCAATTTCAAAAAAACAGCGGCCGCCGAGACGAAAATCGCGCTAACCACGCAAAGCGCTAGAGTCGTATAGCCGACGACCAGCAATACGAGGTCGAGCTCGGCATAGGCGAAAAGCTTGAGCGTTACCGCTGAGGCGCCCGCGATTAAAAGCCCGAGCGGGGTCCATGGAAACAGATCAAAAATACGGCGGATAAGGGAAAAAAGCCTCATTTGTCCGCTGAAACTAGCGCGCGTTTCTCTCCAACGACGGAGAAGCGGCCGAAAACGAAACGGATTTTGCTGCAGATTGGCTTTCAATGGGCGCAGTACTATCAAAGCTAGGGACTATCCACAATTACTACGCCGTAGCGAGCGGGCAAAGTCGCGAGGATTCGGCTACTTCGGAGGAGCGTCGAAAAATGCAAGCTCGCGCCTGACAATTAAGGAAAGGCTGAACGAATACAAAGAGATATAGAGTCCTGTCGAAAACGGCTCCAGTCTTTTTAGTTGTGGCGATTTATTGAACACTTATACCCACATTAAGCTACACGGCACATTCGTTCGTATGCTTCAGAGTATTTTTCGCTAGGCAATGTAACAGTTCAGGGGGGTATCGATGAAGGGTTACGACGGCGCCCAATTCATCCCTTAAAACCGGCACTGACCCTGGGGCGATTGTATTCGAATCGCCCCAGCCTTCTCGGGCCGGCCTATCTTGCGGCCGAATTGGTTCGCCGTCGTGGCCGAATGGCAATCGTCTCGCAAGCGGCTACGCGAAAAGATTCGAAGTTCTTATATAAACTCTTGTATGTGGCTAGGTATCAGAATATTTAAGGGGTTGTATGAGGTTGTCGACCTTTATCAGATAAGTCGTAGGGAGGCACGTTATGAAAGAGCTCAGGTGGTTTTGTTCGGCGGTATTGGGAAGCATCATGCTACTTGGTTGCGGAGGTGGCGCTGGCGAGTCGTCGGGATTAGATACGACAGCGCAAGGCGCCGATATTGCGCCGACCGGTCCGGTGATGAAATCGGGCGGTACTTCAGTCACCGCCTTGATGGGACCCGCCGGGGGAAGGCTAGACTTGGCCAACGGCGCTCGAGTGGAGATTCCAGCGGGTGCGATACAAGACGCGAAAGAAATCGTCTTCAAGGATGCCCCGAGGACCACGGTTTTCAAAGATGAAGATGTCCAAGGCAACAGGCCGGTGGGACCGATTATCCTGGTCACGCCTGAGCTTTATGCGCCAGAAGGATCGTACTTCGTTATCTCCATCCCCTTTAGCTCGCTTCCCGAGGGATATGACGAAAGCAGCCTCTTACTCGCCTATGAAACCCCGTCTAGCCAGCAGCGCAATTATGCCGAGGACACCACCGTCACCATCTGGAACTACGAGCAAGCGGCCATCAGCGGAGGAAGAGCGGTTGCGAAGCTCGGCTCGCTGCCCGGCATGCGCTTTCAATTCATATTATCCCGTAACGACTAGCGCTTTTATTGTTCAGGCCTCTAACAAGCGGTTGGCCGATTCACCGGTGAAAACGAGCGCGTCCGTATGGCCGGCGAGGATAGACCTTGCCGGTCCTGACGGTTGTCGGTGCAGACGACCAAGGCGAAGCGGACGCGAGTGCGCGGAACCGGTCGTCTCCAGCGGCAGGTCGAAGGGGCCAATAGACCCGAGGTCGCAGGATCGAGGACGCCGGGGTGATTCGAATAGAATCGCCGTAACCGTTCGGGGGGGTACTGCTGTTTGACTACGACGGCGGCCAATTCATCCCGTAAAACCGGCTTTCGTCCTCGCGCCGGGGCCCGTCAGGTACAGCAAGTACCATCCTCGCCGGCCCTGCGGGCGCGCTCGGTTTTACGGGCGAATTGGCCGCCGACTTGTTTGCCCCC
>JAFGIB010000382.1 GCA_016929805.1 Deltaproteobacteria bacterium
ACGAGCCGGCGCGAGGACGAAAGCCGGTTTTACGGGATGAATTGGCCGCCGTCGTAGTCAAACAGCGGTACCCCCCTGAACGGTTACTAAAAACATTAGCCGGATGAACGGATTGTAAGCCGATCCTATCTCGCAAGATGTCCCATGAGGATGCGACAACCGTGCGGAAGCGGATTTGCATTTTCATTGACAAAATGCGCTAATGTCATTCAACATATTGATATGATTGAAAGAAATCTATCATCCGTGGTTCTCGAAAGCGCTGAATACTATCCTATAGTGACGCTCACCGGGCCGCGGCAGTCGGGGAAGACGACGCTTTGTAGACACCTTTTCCCCGATAAACAATACCTTTCCCTTGAGAATATCGATACGCGCGCTTACGCGACCAGCGACGCGCGCGGCTTTCTCGAGGAGCACAAAGAGGGCGCCGTGTTTGACGAAATTCAGCACGCCCCGGAGCTGTTGAGTTATCTTCAAACCGAGGTCGATGAAAGACCCGAACCGGGACGGTTTGTGCTCACCGGTTCCCAACACTTCGGCCTTTCCGCGAGCATCGCTCAATCGCTGTCGGGACGCACCGCGGTTCTAGAGCTGTTACCGTTAGGATTGGATGAGCTGAAGCGTTTCTCCGAGCCTCCCAAGGGGCTGTTTGAAACGCTTTGGCAGGGAGGATACCCCCGAATTCACGATCGACACATCCCGCCTGATCGATTCTTAGCCGATTACGTAACGACCTACATTCAACGCGACGTCAGACAGGTGCTCAGTGTCGGCAATCTCATGGCATTCAATACCTTTCTTAAATTATGCGCCGGAAGGACGGCGGGAGTTCTCAACCTTTCTTCGCTGGCCGCGGATAGCGGAATTAGTCACAACACCGCCAAGGCGTGGCTCTCGGTGCTGGAAGCGGGCTATATCGTGTTTAGGCTTCCCGCCTGGTATCGGAATATGAAGAAACAGTTTATCAAGGCGCCCAAGCTTCACTTTATCGACAGCGGGCTCGCTTGTTATCTGCTCGACATCGCTTCCGCCGACCAGCTCCGGCACCACCCCTTGCGAGGCGCTATCTTCGAGAGCTGGGTGGTATCCGAGGTGTATAAGAACCGAGTCCATCGAGGCAAACGGCCCAATCTCTTTTATTTCAGGGACCGCAGGGGCTTGGAGGTGGATCTCGTATTGGACGAGGGTGAAAAGCTTGTTATTAGTGAAATAAAATCCGGACAGACCGTGGCGAACGACTTTTTTTCGCCTCTCAATAGTTTAAAGGCGCTTGCGGAGAAAGCCGAAAGCTGGAGAACGCCGCGGTGGCGTTTAGTCTATGGCGGCGACCAGGGACAGAAACGAAGCGAGGTCAACGTGATTTCATGGTCCGCGCTCATCGATCTCGACTGGTAGAGATTTCGGCGAGCACCGAGATCCATCACCAAACGGGTAGGTCGAAAGGCGCCGGCGGTTTCCCGACTATTCCTCGTCGCCTTCGTTCTCGTCGTTTTCTTTCTTCTTATCCGCTGTTTCCTTCTTGATAAGATCATCAACGGCTTTTTCTCGCAGTTGATTGGCGTCGTATTTCGATATCGCGACCACGTAGTCGTTGTCGTCGGCCTTGAGGTAGTAGTGCTGATCGCCCTTGGCCGCGCCGATTGCGTAATGCTTGGTGGTGGTGGAATCCTTTTCCGCGCTGACCAGCACGACCTCGGTGTCCCCGGGCAGACCGTATTCGGGTTTGATCGACTTGCCGATGGGCTCGCTGATATTGATCGATGAGGCCTTGTCAATCAGCGATTTGACTTTGCTATCGTCTAGCTTCGCTCCCGCGGGAAGCTCGCTCAGCGTCCAGGCATCTCCTTGTTTTGTAAAGCTCAGCTTGCCCTTGGGATTGGCGATCATGACGGAGTTAAGCTTGTCCTTGGCGACATCGATGTATTTCGTCTCTATGTAGCTTCGCGTGCTCGTCGGGATCGACCAGACGGTCGCGCCTTTTACCTGGTAGACGTTGTTGTCTCCCTGATAGCGAATATGAATGCTCTGCCCCGATGCGGCGCCCGCGATGATCGATTTGGTCACCAAGGCGGTTTTCAGCGTGACCTTTCGATCGTACTCTTTTTCGCCCACGTGCAAGGTGCTGTGGTTCGCGGGATTGTTCGCTATGGGTTCGCGCAGTCGCAGTCCCACGAGCTCATCGAGCACTTTCACCACGCTTTCTTCCTTGGCCGGATAGTCATCCGCGCTGGCGACAACCCACTTGTCCTTTTTCTTTTCCAGCGTCACCGTTTCCGGCTTTTTATCCTTGTCAGACGGTTTGGCCGCGACCTGCATCGCGGTTACCTGGCTCGACTTGAATTCAAAGACAGGCTTGCTGCCGGTTTCTGTAGGTTTGGACTGACAGGTCGCCCAGGTGAGACCGATAATGGCGACCTGTACGACCAGGAGTATGCCGAGGAGTTTGTTGATTTGATTCATGACTTCGCCTCCAGAGAGATTATCGGCCTGGCCCTGCGCCGTCTGCTCGACGCGACGACGACGACCATCAGCAGCGCCGCGAGCGCAAAGACGTAGTTGCCGATTTCCCACGCCGAGCGTTCATTCTCTTCCATGGGTTTTAGCGTGCGCGCCAAGCTTCCGCTGGTTCTGATCTTCAACAAATCGGTGTCCGCCAGCGACCAGTCGACCAGATTGCGTAGGAACTGCGCGTTTCCTCGATACAGCCCCCCGCCGATTTGATTGCTGAAATTGGAGACCAAATCCGAGGCGAACGCCGAGGAGCTGACCACGACCAACCTGGCTTCGGGCGTCGATTCTTTGAGCGTGCGGCCGGTGCGGTCCTTTTCCGCCTTGGACTGTTCCGCGTCGGACTGCTCTTCCGCGGCGTCCGCGCCGAACAGCGGAGAAGGTTTGTCGGAAAAGAAACTCGGGATACGCCCGGTAAAAGTCGCCGCCACCGCGTAGGATTTTTGCTTTCCTTCAGGTTGAAACGCCGTGTCGGCCGCCTCGAGCGATTCAGGAAGGATCTCCGTTTCGGTGTATAACCAGGAGTGATCGGAGGTTCGCAGCAATACCTCGGCATCGATGTCCTTCAGGTTTTCGGCGATTTGAAGCGGCGACGCCCAGTTCATCACGACATTCTGCAGGCCCGAGACCGCGATATGGCCCTTGCTGAACCCGTCGCTGCGGATATCGGGGAAGAAGGGATAGTCCATCATTTTAATGCGTCTCAGCATGAACATTCCCTTACGTTCCTGAACCGGCACCGGAAAACGCGCGTTCTGCTTGTCGAGCAGGAACGACTCCTCGATGGTCGCGCCGTAGTACTTGAGCATCTCGTTCAATCCCGAGCCCGATTTGACCGCTCGAATTCCCGACCGATCGATCTCGATGTCATACGCTCCGGATAGAACGACGAGAGCACCTCCGCGCATGAGATATTGATCGATTGCGAACTTCTGTTTGTCGTTCAAGGATCCGGGACGGGCGACGATCAACACATCGATATCCGACGGGACATAGCCGTCGGTCACCTGGACGCGCTTGAAGGTAAAGTCCTCGGAAAGAGAGCGCTGCAGAAGCTGATAATCCGCCTGCCGTTGAGGCTCTTGGAACTGCGGCGGCAGTTGCGGATTCTGTTGCACCGGCGGAGGATTTTCCGTGAGCAACCCGATGGTCTTAAGAAATCCCGGCGTGCCCCTCTTGATGCCGGCCTCGATCGCTTGTTTGATGGCGGCCTCGGTTAGATCTCCCTGTAAAAAGATCCGTTCCATCTGGTCGCCGACTTGAAGCAGCAGATAGAGGTAATAACTCTTCTCTCCAAAGAGATCGAGCGCCAGGGGCCGGAAACCATATTTTTGGTAGATTTCATTTTGCATTTCCTTGTTGCCCTCGGGGTTGAGCTCTTTGAACGAGAACTTGCCGTCGCTTTTGTCGACCAACTCCTGAACCGCTTTACGCAGGCGTTCGGGCACGTCCTTGAACTCGTTGGGAAGGCTATTGGGCGTGATGTACGCGGTCAGCGTCGCGGGTTTACTCAGACTTCCAAACATCGTGTCGATGGTCTGAAACCCCTGCGAGACTTTCTTAATCGCGCGCGTGAGATCATACTCCAGGTTCCGCAAGCGAACGTCTACGCCGTTCTGGTCCGCGTCGACCTCGATAAGTTGATCAAATGAAAGAACCTCGTATTGGTTTCCGTAACGGATCAGCAGATGGAAAAAGGAATTGACCACCGATTCTTCGTGTCTGTCGGAGATGCGAAACGGCAGGCTTTTGATGTCGTAAAGCTCGCCGATCTCCTCGCGTAGCTCCTCGTCCTTGTTCGGATCGGTGAAGTCTAAGCGAACCTTTCCCCGCCCGCGGATCTCGTATTCCGTTACCAAATCGCGAATACGCGGAACCAACGGGGCGAGCAGCGGATGGGTCTTTTCGGAGAAATACCCGGAGATGTAAAGCGGCTCGTTAAGAGCCGCGAGGATCTTATCCGTCGAGCTACTGACGCTGTAAAGGCCGTCCTCGGTCATGTCAGCCCGGGCGGACATAATCGGAGCCAACCACAGATTTCCGGCGATAAGATTCAATCCCACCAAAACCACCGTTAGAAGTTGTACGCGAGCGCGCTTGATCCCCGTCCGCGTATGGGTATCGCGGCGCTTGGTTTCAATAAAATGGATATTGAGCACGAGGAAAAAAGCGCACAGGCTCAGGTAGTAAAAAAGATCGCGGAAATCGAGCACGCCGCGTTCGATGCTTCTAAACCGGCTTCCCGTGCCGATCGAACGGAGCAACTCGCCCGCTTGAGTGCCGAAAAAGCTGACCACTGTATCGGAACCGATGAGCAAAAAGAGCGCGCATATGACCGCCGTGATCATCAGCGATACGATCTGATTGTCCGTCAGGCTGCTGACGCACATCCCGATCGATAGATAGGCGGAAGCGAGCAACAACGCGCCCAGATATCCACCGACCACCGGGCCCCAATCGAGATCGCCGAGATAAGCAACCGTGATGGGTATCGGGAGCGTGAGGGCTAAGGCGAGCAGGACCAGACAGATGCCCGCGACCAGCTTAGCGAATACCAAGTCCCTGGTCTTCATCGGTAAGGTGAGCAAGATTTCGAGCGTTCCCAGCTTCTGTTCCTCGCTCCAGGCTCGCATGGTGATGGCGGATACGAGAAAGATTAGAAGTATCGGCAACCACTCAAACAGCGGCCGAATGTCCGCGATGTTTCGGGCGAAAAATCTCGCCGAGGTGAAGAAAGAGAAGAGCACCGCCACGAGAAAGACGCCGAGAAAGATCAGCGCCACGGGCGATAAAAAGTAGGCTCGCAACTCTTTTTTAAGGATGGTTTTTAGGTTGTTCATGCTGCGATCTCCTGAAGCGACGCTTCTCTCCTACGACGGACATGCTCGTCCATCAACGCGCCGAAAACCTGTTCCAAGCTCGGCCTTTCTTGTGCGATGCTCGCGACTTCCCATTGAGCGTTCATCGCGGTGCGAACGATTTCAGGGGAGGGGGCCGCGCCTTGCTCGCAGTCGACAGACCAAAGCTCGAAGCCAGCGCGCGTAAGGTCAGGCCCCTTGTCTTGAACCGAGGTGACGCCCTTCACGCTCTTGAGCTGTTTTTCCACGTCGGCGGCCCCTTTCGATATCGAAAGGCCGATATGGTTTGATTTCAACAGCTCGGCAAGCTTGGCGTCCGTGGCCAACTCTCCGTCGATTAGAATGATAACTCGATCGCAGACCGCCTCGATTTCGGGAAGAATATGGGTCGAGAGAAAAATCGTGCTCTGTTTCGCTAGCTTGCGGATCAGGCTTCTGATTTCGACGATCTGAACCGGGTCCAGCCCGTTCGTGGGCTCATCGAGTATAAGTACTTCTGGTTTGTGCAGTATTGCCTGGCACAAGGCAACCCGTTGGCGAAACCCTTTCGACAGCGTGGAGATCGAGCGCGTCAGTACCTTTTCCACCCCGGTTGCCCTTACCGCCTCGGCGATCGCGGCTTGTTGTTTTTCCCTCTCGATGCCTCTGAGATCCGCCATCATCAAGAGATATTCTTGGACCAGCATTTCATCGTAAAGCGGCGCGTTTTCCGGCATGTATCCGATCTTTTTTTGAACGTTGATTCGGTCTTCAACGACGTCGATGTTTCCCACGGTAACCGAGCCTTCCGTAGGCTCGAGATAGCCGGTAATTATCTTCATCACCGTGGTCTTTCCCGCTCCGTTTTGGCCGAGCAGTCCCACGACTTCTCCCTGATCTACCTCGAAGGAAACATTCTTTACCGCGAGCAAGTCACCGTAGCGTTTTTCGAGGTTCTTTACCGAAATCATTGCTATTACCTCCGCTGAGTTTTACCGGTTTGCTAACCACTTAGAGGGGAAGCATATTCCATTTGCCGAAAGACTTATTGGCGATTTTTATCCGCCTTTCAAGTCGTTCCCGCGGTTCTGTTCAAAAAAGAGGCCTATCGCGGGACGCGAAGGCCTTTCTCGATTGGCGCAAGTATCGGTCGAGCCACGCTTTTACGCTCGTATCGTCGTATTGTTACATCGCCACGAGATTTGAAATGGCGAAATAGGTTGCGGTTACTTGTAGAGGATTTATGTTGAAACCATGTTCTACTTCGACCCACTCTATTTGGTATTCATGCTTCCCGGACTGGTTTTGAGCCTCTGGGCGAGCTTTCGGGTTAAATCGACCTTTAAGCGTTATAGCGAGGTCAGGTCCTTAAGCGGTTTGTCGGGCGCTGAAGCCGCGCAAGAGCTTTTGCGGAGAAAGGGCATCCGAGGCGTGCGGGTCGAGCCGGCACAAGGCTTTCTGTCCGACCACTACGACCCGGGCGACCGAACGCTGCGTCTCTCGCCGGACGTGTACCACGGACGCTCTCTCGCCGCGTTGGGCGTGGCCGCGCACGAGGCCGGACACGCGATCCAACACGCGGCAGGCTACGCGCCGTTGAAATTTCGCTCTGCCGTGGTCAAGCCGGCGATGATCGGATCGAACCTGGGTATGATCGTGACCTTTATCGGTATTGCGATTAATACGGCGGGCATGGTTTGGATAGGGATTATTCTCTTTTCCGCCTTTGTGATCTTCACCCTGGTCACGCTTCCGGTTGAATTCAACGCTTCCAGCCGCGCCATCGCGGGATTGCAGCAAACCGGCATCATCAGCGTGCACGAGGCCGAAGGCGCCGGAGCCGTGCTTCGAGCGGCGGCCCTGACCTACGTGGCGGCCGCGATCGCGGCGGTATTACAGCTTCTTTACCTGCTGTTGCGAGCCGGTCTGCTCGGCGGTCGAAGCGATGAGTAAAAGCTTTTTTCACCTATCGTGAAAGAGGGCCGAGCCGGTTTTTATCGCGCTAATCAATTTGAAACGACTCCCACAATCCTATTAAGAGGTGTCCGAGTAGTATCGGCGGACGAATTCTCGATGGCTGGCAAAGGGAATATCGGGTAGGGTCTCGGGGCCGTAGAAGGCGATGTCCGAGGCGTCATCTCCCGCGCGCGGGGCGCCGGTAAAGTCTTTGATTAGATAACCGACGATCATCACCGTATGGTATTGCTCGCTCTCTTGCGCGAAAACGCCCAGCAGTTTTTCAACGCGTCCCTCTAACCCGGTTTCTTCCCTCAATTCCCGTAGCGCCGCCTGCTCGGGGGGCTCGCCGAGCTCGATAAACCCACCGGGAAGACACCACGCCCCGATCTCGGGCTGTACGCTTCGCCGGACTAAAAGGACACGGTTTTTATTATCTATTACGACCAGACAAGTCGCAGGAATGGGATTTTCGTACAGCACTTGGTCGCATCGCGGGCAATAGAGCCGAGCCCGTTTTTCGAACGTGCGATTCTCAAGCCGCGTGGCGCAGAAATGGCAGTACGTTTTCGACCGCATTGTTCGCCGTACTCAATTCGTAGTCCGTATCCGTTTGGTTAAGTAATGACCAGCGATCAGATCGATACAATATACCTTAACGTTGCGAAAAACGTCGAGCGGAAACGCGAAAAAGCGTATGAAATAAGGGCGCGCGGAACTTTTTTTGGACCGCAGCTTAGTGCACCCTAAGTG
>JAFGIB010000383.1 GCA_016929805.1 Deltaproteobacteria bacterium
ACGAGCCGGCGCGAGGACGAAAGCCGGTTTTACGGGATGAATTGGCCGCCGTCGTAGTCAAACAGCGGTACCCCCCTGAACGGTTACGAAAATAGAAGCGAGGCTTAAACCGGACCGCCCATCACGCGAAGGCGCCGCGAGCGGGGCGATGGGAAACCTCGGGATCGGAGCTACGCTACAAACAGATCTTAATAACCTCTTCAAACTCAGAGACAAAATACGGTGTCAGCCCCTTGCGGATGTGCGCGGGAAGCTCCTCGAAGTCCGGCTGGTTCTGTTTCGGAAGGATGATCTGTTTGACTTTCGCCCGCTTGGCGGCGATGGTTTTTTCTTTGATGCCGCCGACGGGCATGACCAGACCGGTAAGGCTGAGCTCGCCCGTCATCGCGAGCTTTGATTTGACAGGTTTATTCAGCGCTAACGAGTAGAGCGCGGTGGCCATGGTGACTCCCGCGGAAGGCCCGTCTTTGGGGGTCGCGCCCGCGGGAACGTGTAGATGGATGAAGTGTTCGTCAAAAAATCTGTCCTTATCGTTTTTCTGTCTCAACAATGATCGCGCGAAGGTGTAGGCGATTTCCGATGACTCGACCATGACATTGCCGAGCTGTCCGGTCTGTTTGAAACCGGCGTTGCCGGTTTTCACCGGGGTGGCCTCGACGAACAGGGTGTCTCCCCCCAGGCTCGTCCAGGCAAGCCCCATGACGACGCCGGGTTTGCTCTTGCGATAGATCTCCTCATCCTGAAAGAGCTTTTTTCCGAGTAACTCGCGGATTTCACCCTGGGAGATGGTTATACGCTGCTCTTTCGTCTCCACCATTCTCTTGACCGACTTACGAACGATCTTTTTAATTTGATTTTCAAGCCCCCGTACGCCCGGTTCTCTCGCGTATCCGTCGATGATTTCTTTGAGCACGGTCTGCGAGATGGCGAGCTGCACCGCTTGCAGCCCGTGTTCCTTGAGCTGCTTCGGGATCAAAAACCGCTTTGCTATCTCTAGCTTCTCTTCCAGGATGTAGCCCGAGAGTTTAATTACCTCCATGCGGTCCAGAAGCGGTCGGGGAATGGTGTCGAGCTGATTGGCGGTGCAGAGAAAAAAGACATTCGATAGATCGAAACGCACGTCGAGATAGTGGTCGAGAAAGTCTCGGTTTTGCTCGGGGTCGAGCACTTCGAGCAAAGCGGCCGCGGGGTCGCCTTGAAAGCTCGTGGTCAACTTGTCTATTTCGTCTATCATGATCACGGGGTTGGCCGTCTTACACACCTTCATCGCCTGCAAAAACTTTCCCGGAAGCGCGCCCACATAGGTCCTGCGGTGCCCTTTGATCTCGGCCTCGTCCCGCATGCCGCCTACGGAAAAGCGATAAAACTGCCGGCCCACGCTGCGCGCGATGGACTTACCGATGGAGGTTTTTCCGACTCCCGGCGGGCCGACAAAGCAGATGATCGAGCCCGAAATATTGCCCTTCATGATTCCGACCGAGAGAAATTCGAGAATCCGCTGTTTCACGTCTTCAAGACCAAAGTGGTCTTGATCCAAAACCCGTTGCGCCTTGTTGATGTCGTAGTTGTCTTTCGTGAAAACGCCCCACGGCAGAATCGTCAACCAGTCGAGATAGGTTCTGGATACATTAAATTCCGGGGACGCGGGCTCCATCAGCGCGAGCTTTTCCATCTCCTCGTCGATGCGTTGTTGGGCCTCCTCGGTGAGCGTGAGCTTCTCCAGGCGCTGCTTAAAGCGCTCGATTTCCGCCTCCTTGCCTTCTTTGCTGATGCCGAGTTCTTTTTTTATCTCCTTGAGCTGCTCGCGCAGGAAGAACTCTCTCTGTTGCTTGGAAAGCCGCTCTTCGATCTGTTTGCTGATCTTGACCTGTAACTTTGAGACCTCGATCTCCTTCTTTAATAAAAGCAGTACTTTCCTCACTCGCTCTGGGATGTTGAAACTCTCCAAAATATCTTGTAGCTCGTCGACCGAAGCCGTGGTCATGGAAGCGGCGAAGTCCGCGAGCCTTCCGGGCTCGTTGACGTTCGACCGGCTCAGCAGCAACGTCATCTCTTCCTTAAACAGCGGACTGAGCCGCATCAGCTCTTTGATACCGTCGATAATCGCGAGCGAATAGGCCTTGAGCTCTTCATTGACCGACATATCGGTTTCGATCAGATACTTGACCTGGACCATGATCGTCGGTTCTTCTCTCACCACGGACTCGATTTGGAAACGCTCGCGCACCGCGACCACGCATTGCATCGGCGCGTCGGGCGTGGCTTGCGCGGCTTGGACGATCTCGCCGACCACGCCCACGCGATAGATGTCTTTCGACTTTATCGGTATGGAGGGTTGCGTCGGGTCCTGTTCGTGGGGGCGAACTGAAACCAGCCCTATATGCTTGGATTCCGATTCGACAAGCTCGCCGATCATCTTTTTTATGCGAGCCTCCTCGACGACGATGGGAACCATCATCTTGGGAAAAAAAGGCCGATTGACCAGAGGAACTATTTGAAGTCTTAGAGGTAGTACCTGCCGCGCTAAAACGATCGTTTCCTCCCCCCTCGGCGAAACCTCCTCGCTTTTTTCATCGACTATCTCAGCTCGGTTTTCTTGCTCCGACATGGCTCCTCCTGTTCTCGCTTAGCGCTCGCACGTCCGCGTAAGTCCAGTAAAAAAAGCTAGCACCGTTCACGTCGTTATCGCCCTTTCGATGCCCAAACAGCCGTTTGCCGGATGACCTTTTCGGGCTCTCTTTTTCAGGTACCGCGGGTACCATTGTCGCCGGCCCCGCGAACTCGCTCGAGCTACCGGCGACTTCGCCGGCGCCTTTTTTGCCGCGCGAACGCTCGCAAAGGGATTATTATCATCTCTACACGCTTTTGCACCGAAAATTGGAAGTGAATTGTATAAAGCCCCGAGCGCGACGCGACCCCGCTAAGTCGAAAAAATCCATCGGGTAGAAGCCACGCGAATAGCGATCGAATAACCGCGCGACGACATATAGGTTGATCCATGGACGAAAGGTCTCGCCAGCCACCGACTCAAAAACCAGCAGTAAAAGCCGGCCCGAGAACATACAGGCGCTGGGTGGTCAATCTCGCGGTCATCGCGATGCTCTTTTTTGCGCTCCGAGAGTGTAACCGGCAGAACCTCGCGAGTGGAACCGCACCGCCGTTCGAGGCAAGGAGTATCGATGGACGAAGCGTTTCACTTGAGCAGCTTCGAGGCGAGCCATTGCTACTTCATTTCTGGGCGAGCTGGTGCGGTGTCTGTAGCGCCATGGCCGGCAATATCGAGGCTGTCGCTCGAGACTACCGCGTGCTCACGGTAGCGAGCCAATCGGGCGAGGCGCAGGAGGTACAGGCCTACGTGAGCGAGCACGGCCTATCCTTTCCGGTTCTGGTCGATGCCGACGGCAGGCTCGCCCGTCGATATGGAGTGCACGCCTTCCCCACGACCTTTCTTATCGATAAAAAGGCAGTGATCCGTTACGCCGAAGTCGGCTTTACCACGGAGATCGGCCTGCGGATTCGCGCCTATTTGTCGCGCCACTAACTCAAAATTTATAAGGCGGAGGTTTAAAAGGGCTGAAGCGAGGCCGTGTCAGCTCTGAAACGGAAGAATAAGGAGCAACCCGCGCATCGATATTCGAGATATTTCGACCTTAACTCGAGGGTCCGGTCAGCGTATTTGGGCCGACGCGACCAAGTGCAACATCGTCTGCTGGTCGAGGTCTCCTGTAAACGCGTAAGCGATTCCGTTATGCTGGATGATAGGAACCGTGTAGCCGCGAACGGTTTGATAGGTAACCTCGCGTTTTCCGATCCGCTCGCGCCGGCCGCCCATTTGAGTGAGATCGTTCTTGGGTCTGAAGGCGATTAGGGTAATCCGGCTATCGCCCACGTTGTAAACCAGCTTGGCGGCCCGGCTGTTATCGACATACGAAACCCGCGCTCCGACGAGACGTACTTGAGGCTGGTTGAACTCGGGTGATTCCACCCGAAACCCGAGCTTGCCCCGAAACCAATTAACGGCCTGAGCCGGCACTTCGGTTTGGATTTCCGTCGGCAACTGGTCCTCGTGATTATTCACGATATCGCTCAAAACCGGTAGGTAGTTCGCCGCTAGCGAGGCCTGCTTCGTATCGGCGTTGTCCGAATTGAGGATCGAGCCGATCGCTAAAAGCACGGTCGCCGCCACGGCGATGAGACCGACCGTCGAGCGTCCCGACCCCCACGCGAAAGCAATGATTTTCGCGCCGTCCACCCCGTCTAGCGCTCGCGAGATTCGAATCTCGAGGGAGCGGGGCGCCTGTTCGTTCTTCAAATCTCTCGCGATGGTTGTTTTCACCGCTTGACTGAACCGCGCTTGATCTCGACACTCCGCGCATTTATTCAGATGTCGCTCAAACTCGACCAGAGGCGTCGCATCGAGCTCTTCGTCGAGATAAGCATCGAGGTGTCTACGTACCAACTGACAGTTCATCTTCACTTACTCCCGTCGCGACGGTAGGCTTCAAGAGAGACCGTGTTTTCCATCTCCTCGTTCGTCCGATGATTTAATATTCCAAGCTGCTCGGCATACTCGATAAGCTGTTTTTGAAGCATCCGCCGCGCGCGGTGCAACCTGGACATGACGGTACCGATAGGGCACCCGAGAACTTGGGCGATTTCTTTGTAACTGAGCTCCTCAACGTCGGCGAGCAGGATGATGACCCGATAGTCCTCGGGCAGGGTGTCCAGCGCGTTTTCGATTTCCCGCGCGATCACCGGCCGCAAGGCCTCGCTGTCCGGATCGACTAGAGCTTGCATCACGGCCCGACTGAAAACCGAATCGCCTACGGGCTCGCGGGACAGACTCTCGTTGACCGCGTGCTCCCGCGTGGCGCGCCGATAGCGATTGACAAAGGTGTTGAACTGAATGCGAAAAAGCCAGGCCCTAAAATTCGTTCCCCTTTCAAATTGGTCGAAAGACTTAAAGGCTTTCAGAAAGGTGTCCTGTACGAGATCCTCCGCGTCAGCCCGGGATCGGGTCAGATGAAGCGCGTGTGAATACAAGGCATCGAGATGGCAGAAGGCGTTCGCTTCGAATTCCTCTCGCACAGGGTCTTTTTGTCTACTAAGCCATCCCATATCTAACTCTCTTTTATTTTCAACCTCGAGCCCGAGCTATCCATTCCCGAAAACGCGATATTTACCCTAAAAAAACCGGCAAGGTTAACCGATATACGTCACAGTATTACATTGTATCACACCGCCTTCTTTACCTTTGTAGCAGAATCCTTCTCAGCATGTCTTTCTAAAAACCGCCAAGCTCGTCCGAAACGAGAGCGACGAATGAGATGACAAAAGAAAAAGCCGATCGGTTTCGAACTCAAATCGATAATATCCAAAAGCTCGAGCCTTTCCCCAGACTACTCGATCCGGCGGGTTACACGGCCTGTTCGCGGGATCTAAAGGCGTTACCCGAACAAAGGCGGTATTGGCTCGGACTCTTTCGCGAGCACTTCGAGAAGCTTGTCGCCGAAGCGGGTCGCGTTTTACGCTCGCAGGGCCATTCGCAGCTCGAGGTACAACGGCGTTTAAGCGCCGCGCGGGGGGATTTTTACGCCTTTATCGCCAGGGCCGAAACCGAGCCCGAGGCGTTCCCGGCTCTGGATATTCTGCAGATCTGCCTCGCGCGCGAGGCCGCGCTTCGAGCAGCCGCTATTGAGGACCCCTATCTACTGATTAAACAACGGGAAAACACAAGCGCGCTCGAGCTCTGGCCGCTGGTGGTTCAGACGATCGAGAGGCTTAGACCGAGCAAACGCATCGAACTTTTGGTACGGGGGATTTTCGCCGGCAATTTATTTGATCTAGGCGCGGTCGAGGCGGCCGAGAGATTCGCGTCGGGAAGCGTGGATTTCTTCGCGACCCAGAGAGCGCTCAAGCCACGGCCTTGGTTGATCGACGACCTCGACGCGTTCAGCGACCGAATGGCCGCGCAACCGCCTTATCGCGCGGCTTGTCTGTTCGCGGATAACGCCGGTTTCGATATCATCTTGGGCGTATTGCCCTTCGCCCGGGAGCTGCTTGAACGAGGTACCAAGGTCATACTCGCCAGCAACAGCGCGCCGGCGCTGAATGATATTACCCATGTCGAGCTCATCGAGCTGTGCCGACGAATAGCAAAAATAGACGATCCGCTCGCTCGCGCTCTAACCGAGGACCGGCTCGTATTGCACGAAACCGGGTGTACGACTCCGCTTATCGATCTCAAGCGAAGCTCGGTTGAGTTGTGCCGAGCGGTGCGCGGGCTCGAAGTCGACCTGGTGGTTTTGGAGGGCATGGGCAGATCACTACAGAGCAATTTCGACGCGGCGTTTTCCTGTGACGCTCTTAAAATCGCTATGATTAAAAGTCCCGAGGTCGCGAAATGGTTGTCGGGTTCGCTCTATGATCTCGTCATCAAATACGAGGCCCGTCGATAGCGGCGCGAATGTGACACAGCCTCGGCGGCGCTTATTCGCCACGCGCGCCCTCGACGATCCGTTCGCGCAGGCGACGCAAGGCGGTTTTCGCGTTGTCGTCGACCGAGCTAGACGCGAGGTCGCGATCGATGGCTTTCAACGCTTCCGCGCCGTAGATCTCCAGCACCGCCTGAGCCGCGGTATAGCTGAGCTTGGGGTAACGGACGATCTCCAACAGATCGCGCTCCATATGCTTGTCGCCGCGCGAGCGCGCGTCGAGCTTATAGGCGAGCAGATACCGTTCCACCGCATCGCGGTACCATCCTAGAACCATATAGGCGCGGGCCAAAAGCAGACTCGGACGAGGGTCCGAGCGGTGATTTCTCTGGTAATCTCTGAGCGATTTAAGCGCCTTTTCGCTCAATTTTTCCCCGCGAAAAATCCGCTTACGGTACGCCGCTAAGATTCGGGGTACTTTCCGATCCGCCCAGGGATTGGCCGCCGCGGGCCGCGACCGGTCTCGATTTCCACTGTTCGCGCCGGCGCTCTTGCTGGAATCGCTCGTCGCCGTCCGCGCTGGCTCGGTATCGCTTTCATCCCGATCATCGCGCGCCAAAAGCGTTGATTCGGATGCCTGCAAATCGGCGGCCGATTCCGCCGCTTGCTCGGTCGCCGGAATCAAGCCTCTGAGTTTCTCTTCGATAGCCGTGCGTACCCGCTTCAGCGTCGCCGGCTTCTCGATCGAGGTTCCGCGTCGCGGCTCGAGCAACCGCCGCGCGCCGCCGTCAAGCCAAAACCAGGTGCCCAGAGCCAGCGCAATAAAAATAAACATCGCCCAAGCGACTTTGCGCGGTCCCGCTTTTTTCGCTACGCGGTATAAAGCCTTAATCGTAGCGAAAAGGCCTTTCACTAGCCAGCGCGACAACCGAAAAAGCCCCTGAGCCAAGCGCATAACGGCTTTGCCTAGCCAGATAAAAAGAATCCCCGCCCAACGCGCCGCCGTCCTGAGCGCCCGGAGTTTGCTCGACGCGGCCTTTCGGCTGTCTATCGGTCGCGTCGCCTCGAAGGTCGCCGCCGAATTCCAGGAAGCCGCGATGGTCGCGTCGAGCGATACATCCTTACGCATCGCCGGAGGATTCGGTAACGCCTCGAACGCTTTGAGCAGGCTCGCCGCGTTCGGGTAACGCCGACTCGGGTTCTTGTCGACCGCGCGCTGTATTAACGCCTCGAGCTCGGCCGAAACCTCCAGATGGGCGTTCGCCTGGCCGAGCGCGGGGATCTTATCAGTGAGTTGACGGCGGACGATATCGGCGAGCTCTCCGGTAAAAGGAGCGCGGCCGGTCAACATCTCAAAGAGTAATATACCGATCGCGTAGACATCCGTGCTGGTACCGATCCTATCGCCGATCACCTGCTCGGGCGCCATATAGGAGGGCGTCCCCACGGCCATGCCCGATCGGGTCAGACTTCGACTTCCGTCGTGCGTCTCCTGGTCGACGAATTTGACCATCCCGAAGTCGAGAATCTTGATGTGAAGCGAACGGTCGGGCAGGTGTTGGATAAAAACGTTGCTCGGCTTTAGGTCGCGATGCACGAAACCGTGCGCGTGAGCATAAGCGAGGGCATTCAACAATTGGCGGGTGACCTGCGTCACCTGATCGATGGGCAACGGTCCTCGATTGAGTAACTCGCGCAGCGTTTGCCCTTCGAGTAACTCCATCACCAGGTAAGGTCTGCCGTCGGCGATTCCGAAGTCGTTAACCGAAACGATATTCGGATGCGCGAGCGTCGCCAACGCCCGCGCTTCGCGTTCAAACCGCGGCCTCATCATTTTATGTAGGACGAATTGTTCCTGAAGAACCTTGATGGCCACGGTCAAACCCAACTTGATATGCCGCGCTCGATATACGAGCCCCACGCCTCCCTCGCCGAATTGCTCGAGAATCTCGTAGCGTCCGTCCAGTATCGAACCGACCGCTATGCCGCTATCCGCTTGTGTCGTGTCAGCGGAATCGGGAGAAGGGTTTTTTTCCTCGGTATTCATACCTTAAGAACGCCGCTCTGAGATCTCATCGGTAACTTGGCCCTGTAGCGATAGATACTGAACAGTGATACGACGTCTTATTCAAAGGTAAAAGCCCCGGCCGGTGTATTTCGCTCCGCCGGCGAGCTAAGAACTCTCCGAAAAACAAACGATACGGCTGCAAGCGCTTGGGCGGGCGTGCTCGCAACCGTATCGTTCGTTTTACGCCGAGTCCTAATTGTCCAAGGCGAAACGTAAGCGTTCAGGGGGGCAAACAAGTCGGCGGCCAATTCGCCTGTAAAACCGAGCGCGCCCGCAGGGCCGGCGAGGCTGGTACTTGCTGTACCTGACGGTTGTCGGTGGAAACGTACAAAGCGGAGCGGACGCGAGTCCGCGAAGCTGTACGTTTCGAGCGGCAGTACACAGGGTCCAAAGGACCCGAGTACGCCGGCGCGAGGACGAAAGCCGGTTTTACGGGATGAATCGGCCGCCGTCGTAGTCAAACAGCAGTACCCCCCT
>JAFGIB010000384.1 GCA_016929805.1 Deltaproteobacteria bacterium
ACGAGCCGGCGCGAGGACGAAAGCCGGTTTTACGGGATGAATTGGCCGCCGTCGTAGCCAAACAGCAGTACCCCCCTGAACGGTTACTTTTTTTACAACGTTAAGGGGACACCTCTCACCGTCTCTGGTCGAGCACGGTTCTGAACATGAATTCGCAAACCAACGACGCGGCTAAACGCGCTTTAAATAAATGCGAAAGACCGCGTCTCCGTCCTGACCATCCGCTTCTAACCTCGCGGCAATCGCTTCCGCCATCGTCGCGGCCGCGAACAGACCGACGACACGACTGTAACGCCCATCTCGACGCCCCTTTATCAAAACCTGACCTTCCAGCGTAAACACCTTATCTCGTAGATCTTCGGCAACGGCCAATCCCTGATCGCGGATTTGCACAAGCACGTAGTCTTCGCCTTTTTTCTGAGCGACTACGCGAATAATGCCGTAGGGCGCGTGCTGGATCGAATTGGCGATCAAGGTCTCTAAGAGCTTCGGCACCACGTTTCCTCCCCGAACCATCAAGGCGCCTTCGCGCGCGTCTATCTCGATCCTAACCCGTTTTTCGTGTTGCGCTATCGCGTTTAGCTCGGCGACAACGTCTCCCTCCTCCAATTCTACGATCTCTCTGCCCGTGACCCATCTCGTCACCCAGGAGAACGCGTCAAGCCCGTTCATCAATTCGCCCAAAGCGATGTTGGTGTCGAGCAAAGCCTCTTTTATATCTTTGGTATCATCGTCGGCGAAGATCCCGTTATGAATCGAATCGAACACGTCGTTAATAAATGAAATATTCGCACTGAGCGTCGCGGTGGGATTTCTAAGGTCGTGGATAACCAACGAAAGAAGCGCTCCGAGTGATTCGATGGTCGGTTTGTCCATATTACGGAAAGCTTAAAACACGATCTTCACCGTGCAATTGCATCAGAGAGGTAATATGCGATAGAAGCGCCTCGCGCCTGTCGAATAGACCCTGTATCTGTCTTTCGTCGAGCACCGGCGCCGCGGTCGACATCGGGTCGCGTCCCAACTCTCGTAACAACCCCTCGCGAGTAAGCCCGCTTAATTTGCGAAAAAAAACTCGCGAAAAACGTTTCGCAAACAACATCCGATCGGCTATCCGACGATGGACGCGATCGCCGATTTTTTGTGGAAACGCGAGGTCGTGGTCGCGTAGATAGATAAACCGGCCTTGCATATCGCCTTTGATGTTACCGCCGCTAAAACGGTCCCCGTTGCCGATAAGATAGTCGAACGAAAGCATATTACTGATATCTTTCGCCAGCGGTCTCATCGCCTCCGGAACCTCTCCTTCGATATCCAACCATTTCAGCCAACGGCGCATCTCGCTACGAGATTCAAGATTCAACCTGCGCATCGCGGGAACCCAAAATATCGCCGCGCCTCGAACCGATCCGTCCTCGTCCCAATCGATCCTCTCTTCCAGTTTAGGCCAAACGGTCGTCTGCCCGATAGTTAATCCTCTTCGAAGCGTTTTCCGACTAAATGTTCTTGAGACGGCGGGCGGAACGTTTCGAAAGTCAAAGCAACGGGCAAGCCGATAGGCCGCTATTTCGGCCAGATATCCCTTTGGTCGCTTTATCTCCGCCGGTTTATATGCGGCGTCCGGCCGCGAACTAAATCTGACTCGAAAAACCACCGACGAGTGACCAACGGAGACGAAGCCTCTCGGCGAGGCTTTAACCAAGTGGTTAAGAATACGGTTCTCGTCCAAGCCTGTTCCAACAAAGGAGCGCGCGGATCGTCTTGCCTCGCTCTTTTCAGACCCGACAACTCCTCTCTTATCGGTTTGCTCTGCTTCAGCGTCGGTTTCTGATAATCCAATATATCCCTTCCATTCGTTTTTTGTCTTTTGTATTCTTTTATCTTTTTCGCCGTCTTTATCTCGAGAAGATACGCCATAGGTAGACGTGCATTTTGGGAGACCGATTACCAGCATCACACCGAGTGAGATGTAACATAGCGGACTATTAGTTAGATTACCGATGGCTATCCGAGATCTCACGCAAGTTCTCAAAAAGTGGTGGCGAGCAATTGAAGATACCCGAGAGCAACTCAGCGTTCCCGCGCCCTTGCTCATGCCCGTTTTTTACAACCGGGATTACTTTCCTTCCGTGGTGCAATCGTTCGAAAACAATACCTTTCTTATTATTAAGTTACTTGGGCAGGGGCATGGGCAGGGGCATGGGAACGTTATTATTTCAATACTACCCAAGGGCGATGCGATACGGCCGCATTCCTAGATGGTTTTGCAACTACTTTTTGAGCACGTACAGAGCTCATGACGACCGTCTGAACAGGCGCCTCAAGTAATGCGGCCTATAAATAGTATCCGATTATCCGGTGTTGTCCCAGTATTCGGATTCTGTGAAAGAAGCAAAACCTTCGAAGCGAACTCGACCGCCCCACTCGTACCGGCCGCAACTCAGTCCTTCTTTGCTGATGCTAAACAATTTACCTGTCTCGTCGTTAGATTATTGACATGGGAATAGCGTGGTTTGACGACGATCCGCCTCCTATGGAAGAGCCAACATTGCGGATCGGGGGGATTCCTCTGCTCTCCCCCGAGCTGAAATGGCCTAGCTGTTCGCGCTGTGGTCTGCCTATGCTCTTCCGCGCACAAGTGCCGCTGGCTCTGACCTCTCTCGTCTCTCCTTTCGACAACCGCCTCTTGCTCTTTTTCGAATGCCACGCGAAGCTTCTCCGGACACCGTGCGACGGCGGCGCTCTGCTCATAACAAACGGCGTTGTTTCACCCAGAATGGCGCCGAAGTGTCATAATTTTGACGTTCTTTTATTCGATTATGGCGAGCAAGTGCAGCAAGTGAAAGCGGTCGTGAATTCGCTGCAAGAGGGCGTCGTAGAAAGAGAATCGGAAAGGAGTACGTCGCTATACGCCAAAAAATCCTCGGCCTCTAAAAGGCTAATAAGTAAACCGAAAACCGTGTTAAGCAACGTCCCGCCCTCGATCGGTTCGCAGGCCGTACATATGCTCAGCGAGTTGGGCGCGACCGTGGAATTACTCCCTGTTTCACCGACCACGTTACCGCATGTTCGGGGAGGAAAACTCGTACCCTTCGACGACGGTTCGCCGGGGACTCGTAACACGACGCTTCCGCCCATAAGTAAAATCCAAGCCGACTTCGGGCTACAGACAATGCGCGGGTTAATCGGCGGAGCGACTCCTGGATACCGCGATTACTCTTATAATTGTAATTGCGGCAGGCAAACGCGAACCGCGGTCAGATTGCTGGCGGATACGTCCCCGCGCGTGATTACTCTTGGCCCCGCGGTCGCGCAGATCTGTCTTCACTGCAACAGCGGAAGCTTACACAGGCACGCCTAATGTTGCCGCCCGCCTCGAGCGCTGACTCGAGCACCTGACGACGCGGATCATCAGGTCAAAGCTTGACGAGCGAGATTGAAGACGTAAGACATTTCGCGTGATGGTCGAAACTCAACGCACTGGAAAGAGCGTAACCAGGAGTAAAGGTCCCGACTTTTATGGTTTGCGCTTTATAGTCGTCGCCGGCAAGGGGGGAGTCGGTCGGTCAACGGTAAGCGCGGCGCTCGCCTTATCCGCGGCGCGAAGGGGCAAACGCGTACTAGTCGCGATGTGCAACAGCAAAGAAAGACTCAGCTATTTACTGGAAGTGAATCCCATCGGCCCGAACATCCAAGCTATTTTACCGAATATCGACGCGGTGAATATGGAACCGAAAAGCGCTCTCGAAGAATACGGCATGCTTATCCTAAAAATACGCGCCTTATATCGCTTTATCTTTGAAAACCGCTTTGTCGCCGCTGTCATGCGCGGGGCGCCGGGGTTGGACGCTTGGGCGTTGCTGGGTAAAGCGCAATACCACGTTCGAGAGATGGATGAACGCAACCGGCCGCGTTTTGATCTGGTCATCCTGGACGCACCGGCAACCGGGCATGGACTGGATATGTTGAGAATACCACGAGTGATTATGGAAGCAGCGGCCCCCGGCTTGCTCCGGCGAGAAGCCGAGGTGGCCTGGGAGCTGTTTACCGACCCGAATCGCTCCGGAATCTGTCTGGTAACACTGGCGGAAGAGCTAGCGGTCAACGAAACTCTGGATCTCCATCGCGCGTTTTCCCAAGAGTTGAAGCTGCCGATCTGTTGTCTCGTAATAAACCAGGTCCTTACCAAGCTCTTTGCGCAAGAGGAATGGACGTTCCTCGAAAAGTTATCATCCGATGGGATCGTAAATCCCTACGGGCGCTTTCTTATCAAATGCAGTCGGGTTCGCGCCCAGCGAGAAGCGCTTCAACATTCCTATATCCAGCGTCTCGACGACGCCATCGATGCGAAGAAGTATCTATTACCGGCTTTATTTACCGCTGAATTTAGACGTTCGGCGGTCGAGAATCTATCAGCCGTCATAGACCGAAGCGCGTAGAGGTGCTCGGTTTTTAAAACCTTAACGTTGCAATAAACGTCGAGCGGAAACGCTAAAAAAGCCATGAAATGAGGGCGCGCGAACTTTTTTTGGACCCGAGCTTTGTACACGCTAAGCTAGAGTTTCGCTATTTTTTCGCGAGAGAAAGCGGTTTACGCCGACGGAGTTTTTGCAACGTTAAGGTAAACAGAAGGGCATTGTCTATGTGTAGCTATCCGTCAGATCGCTTACTCACGCCGTATACGCAGGCGTCGCGGTCGAGATCCTTTCCGAACTAATTACCTCGGTTTCACCTGCGCATTTTCGTTTGTAGCGCCGTGGTTACAAAGGTATTTCTCGGCCAGTGTCGGTAGTAGCGCGTCACCAGAATCGGACCGCCTTGCTCGTCGAAATCGCCGTTCGCCCTTCCGTATACCCTGAGTAACGATCCTTCGTAAAGCCGGCCTTCACCGCCTGCGTCCTCGGCTCGCAAATCGAGAATAGCGGTAAACGGACCGCCTGAACGTTCCGAAATCGTTACACGACAAGAGCTATCAAACTGATCAAAACAGAGGTGACGGTCCTGATGAAAGCGCAGATCTAAGGATACTCTTGCCTTACCCGTCCGGTCCTTTTCGACGTTCGTTACCAGACCGAACCAACTAACGAGCTTCCCCTTAAAAGCTTCGGGATCGCGACGCAAGTCCTCGTAGTTGACCGTCTCCGCTTTTTCAAAAAAGTCCTCTTCCTCGGAGAGAGGCTCGTATTCTCGAGCGTAGCCGTATTGATTTCCGCTTCCACAAGAGGCGAATATCGCAAAAAGAATGATCCCGACTCTCAAACGCATATAAACCTCCCTGCGTTGTTTTCGTTATTGCTTTCGCCAGCCTAACATCCGCGGGTCACATACGGCAAGTAAGCGCGGAGATCAAAACCTCGCTTCGCCTCGATCGCGGCACGACTTCACCTTAACGTTGCAAAAAACGTCGAGCGGAAACGCGAAAAAAGCGATGAAATAAGGGTGCGCGGAACTTTTTTTGGGCCGCAGCTTA
>JAFGIB010000385.1 GCA_016929805.1 Deltaproteobacteria bacterium
ACGAGCCGGCGCGAGGACGAAAGCCGGTTTTACGGGATGAATTGGCCGCCGTCGTAGCCAAACAGCAGTACCCCCCTGAACGGTTACGGTTTTTCTAACCGCTATCGGCTACGAAGATGCCGTACAAGTACGATATATATATAAGATCGCGGGAATTCAGGGCAAGATTCAGTGCCGAGGCGGTCAAACCGTCTATTTTTCTTGCGGCTTGATTCCCCAGCGCTGTAGGTTTTTCTCTACTTCTTCGCGGTCTATTGCCGTTGGGCTAGCGATTTCGAGGTAGCGGTCGTAATGCGCTACCGCCGCCTCGCGCTTCCCGGAAACACGGAGAATATTTCCGGCTAAAAGGTGCGCGTCTGCAAGCCAGGCCGGCGCTTGAGCTATCGCGTCGCCGATGCTCGTCGCTCGCTTGAGCGCCTGAAGCGCCTCATTCGCGCGACTCGAATCGAGTAGAAGCGCTCCCAGTCGATACCAGTAACGGGCGTTATTCGGATCAAACTCCAAAGCCTTTCGATACGCGTCCGCCGCGTCCTTCAATTTCCGCATCTCCTCATGGCAATCTCCGATCGCGGCGTATGTTTCGAAACGATTGGGCGAAAGAACCAACGCGCGTTTGAGATCTTCGAGCGCGTCTTGTACGGCGCCGGTTTTCAAGCGAACGATACCGCGTAGGCGAAAGGCATCGCCGATACTGGGATCGCGATCGATCGCGGCTTGCGACTCCTCCAAGGTTCGGCCTAGGTTAGACATCTCTAAAGCGGCACGCCCCGCGTACAGGTGATACTCGGCTCGCGTCCCGTCGAGCGACACGGCGCGATCGAAATGGACCAGAGCGTCGGGCGTACGGCCTCTCGCGAACGCGATGCGGCCGATCAAGTGCTCGGCTTCCGCCGAGTTCGGTATCGCTTCAACCACCTTATTTAAGGTCTCGGTCGCCGCTTCCAAGTTGTTCGCTTCAACCTGAGCGGCGCCAAGCCTGAGCATTAAATCGGTATTTCCGGGATCGCGCTCCAACGCCGAGCGATAGCTCTGCACCGCCTTTATGTAATCTCCTTGGGCCTCAAACAGCCTACCGTTCTCGACCGGTAGCCCGGAGAACGCGGGATCGCGTTGCGCGACGTGATGCAACATCTTCTGCGCTTCAGCGAGATCGCCATTGCGGCGTAAGGCGACACCCAGCCCGAACCGAGCATGGAGATCTTCCGGGTCGAGCTCGATCGCGCGTCTAAACTCGTGAATAGCGTTATCGATGCGGTTGCGCGCGAGCTCGCTTTGCCCCAGCATGCGGCGCATTTCCGCGCTTTCCGCTACGTTCGCCGCTGCTTCGTTGAGCACGACCGACGCCTCTTCTGGTTTCTTAAGGGTGAAAAATAGCTGCGCTAGCTCGAGGTAACCTTCAAACTCGTCGGGTTTGAGCGCGATAGAGCGACGGTAGTTCTTTTCCGCCAACTCTTCTTTACCGAGCGCGTGCATAGTCTTTCCGAGCCACAAGATGATTTCAGCGTCATTCGGCGATCCTTCCGCGAGCTTCTCCAAACGGTCGCGCGCCTCGGTGGCCCGGCTCAACATCAGTAGCGCGCGTCCTATGCCGAGCTCGGCGTCGACGCTGGCTCGACGACCGCTAAAAACAATCGGGTCAGTTGTCTTCGCGGTATTGAAAGCGGCCTCAAACCTGGCCGACGCCTCGCTGTAGCGCTGTTCGCGCAACGCCACCTGTCCCGCCCCTAATAGCGCTTCAATGCGAAACGGGTCGGCGCACAGCGCCCGATCATAGGACTCACGCGCTTTTGTCAGCCGTCCTTTTAACTCAAGTAGGTATCCGAGCACGCTGTACCCCTCGGCCTTGGATAAGCGCGACACCCACAAGTAAGTATTGTCAACCGCTTCCATGCCAACCGCTTGTAGTAATAGCTGTTGCGCTTTTTCTTCTTGGCCGCGCTCGATGAGAATTCGCGCGTACGCGATTCGAGCGTCCGAGTGTCGCGGGCTCAGCCTAAGCGTCTCATCGACCACCTCCGCGCGTGTATCGGGGTCGCGACCATCACGAATGACAACGCGTGCAAGTCCCCATTGGGCGCGCGCCCCACCTCCCATTTTGATAGCTTTTTCAAAAGCTTGCTTCGCTGTTTTGAGTCTATTTTGGCTAAGCGCGAGCTCGCCGGCAACGAGCTCGAGATAGACGTCGGACGCGGCTTGACCGCGCGCCTTGTTTAGATGTTCTTCGGCCTCGGGCAACGCCGTTCGTCGTAGCGCGTCAGCCGCGAGCGCGAGCTCGATACCGGCAGCTTTTCGTCGCCTCTCGTCCAAGCGCGCGAAAATCGCCGCCGCGCGAGCCGAGCTTGCCGAATCTTGGCCGAAGCGAACCAGGAAAAGCGACTCATGAACCAGGCTGCGTGTCAGTAGCTCACGGTTGAGCCCGGCGCTTGCGCGCGCTTTACCTAGAAGCGTGAGCGACTTGCGGACGTCTCGGTAGGTGTCGCTCACAGCGGTCGATTCTGCCTTCCGAATCGCCTCTCGGGCGAAGGCTGGTGTTCCCGCGGACGGCAGGTAACGCTCTACAAAGTAGATGCCGAAAATACCGTATTCGGTAAGTCCGAGCGCGACGCCGGCGATCGCGAGCACGAGCAACGCGGCGCCGACTTTGATAACGCGCTTTAGTGTCTTTCGCGCACGGGCCTCGCGCCTGGCCTCGTATTCAAGCCCGCGCTGCCGTCTGAGCACATCGGGCGGAAGCCCGAGCCCGGTCCTTGCCAACGCGTCGGTATCGAGGTCGGGAGCCGCAAACTGCGACTCATCCATCAGACCGCCGTCGAGACCGCCTATGCCGTCGGCGCCGAGATCTACCTCTCCAAAGCTGGCTCCGCCTATGCCAGTGCGGCCGAGCGCATCCGTGGCTTCGCTTTGCTTTTCCGGCCTTTCCGAGCGTGCACCCCAGTCGAGCTCCCCCCCCATCAGCGCCTCCGATTGGGCTGTATGAGGCCCGATCTCGCCAGGGGAAGAGGGCGTCGGTTTGGCTCTAAAATCCTCGCGGCCGCCGTCGCGATCGCTGAAGTTCTCTCCGCCGTATTGGAGCCGCGTCGCGGCTAGGTCGAGCGGCTCGTCGGAGAAGCCGTTCGCCTTCGGGGGAGCCGAGAACTGAGGGACCGTTGCCTGCGTGTCGTCTGACGATGCCCGTGAAGCCCGCTTCGCATGAGCCGGCATTGAGGGAATACGAGGCGGTTTCACCGAGGCGATTTCGTCAATAAAGGATATTTCGTCGGGAAGCTCGAATTCCCCCGCCACTTCGGTTTGATTGTCCGGCTTTGGAGGGCTCGGGCTCGGGTAACCCTGCGCGGTGCCATGTTTCGCAGAGCGAGGACGAGTCGACTCGGGTTTCGGCAGCGGTAACTCCAGCGTGCCGAAATCGTCATCGACCCCGGACTCGCGTTTAAAGCGCGGCAAGTCGAATCCCTCTTTAAGAATCGGCGCTTCGGCTTCCACCTCAGGTCGCATGAGCTTCGGAAGATCGAGGGTTTCGATCTCCGATGCACCATCTTGTGAGCGCGCGCGAATCGGCTCGCTTTGTTTGAGCCGGGGTAAACCGAACGCCTCTTCATCTCGAACTTGAGCCGCGTCGCTATCGCTTGGTAATCGGCTTATTGATCTCTCTCTTGCGGCTATTGGGTGATCGATATCTCGCCCAAAATCGCCCTCCATATCATCGTCATTCCAAAGAGGTTTTTTCGCGGATAAATCGGCGACTTTTTTCGGCGCCGGTAAGTTTTCCAAATCGATTTCGGCAAAGCTAGTCTCGTGGGTATCGTTTTTGCGCGCTAAAGTTTGCTCTCTCGCGTGAGATTTTACAGCGGGCAGATCATAAAGGCCGGCATCGTCAAAACCCGCCTCGTCCTCGTCTATGGTCAGCGACACTCTTTTAGTGCCTGAATCGTTGCCACGTATCGGCAATCCGGGTAAGTCGACCTCGCCCGAATCGCTCACGTCGAGGCTGGAATCCAAGAACACTTTTCGTTTTTCGGATACGATCTTCGGCAAACCGGGTAGATCGGTCTCGTCAATGTTTGTCCGATCTTCTTGAGAAATCCCCGCTTTTTCTAGAGCTCTATCCTCTTTTAACGCCGGGAGGTCGATTTCCTCCTCGGAGGCTTGTTGTGATATCCTGAAAGAGGCTTTTGTCGCAGTGCGATCTTCAGCCTTTGGCTCGCCTATACCAAGCACCGTCTTGGCTTGAAGCGGCTTTTTCTTCGCCTCTCCGGGTATGGGAGGTGAGCCGAATAACGTCTCCGGCGCGTTTTTCCGATTCACATCCGAGCTTTTTGCTCGGGCTGATTTTTCGACCGGCGGCGGCGGTGGTTTCAGCGCTTCTCGCTGCGGCCCCAAACCCGCAATCGTTTCCGAGGCCGGCGATTGCGGTTGCGCCCCCGCTTTTCCCAACGGGGTGACGATCAACGAAGCTTGACACTTGGGACAGCGCATTTTCATGCCTTTCGGCGGAATGCGTTTTTCGTCCAGGTCGTAGCTAGCGTTACAGGAATCACATATGACTTTAATCATGCCCCACCAGAATTAGAGATTGTGGCATCGCTTGGATAAAACATTGAAATTTTACCACGGCTTTGTCGGAGAAGTTTAGCAGTTGCGATACAAAAGGTAGTGAAAAGCGCGAGTAGTCGCCGATTACCCGATAGCCCTCGATACACCGCAACGCGCGCCACAAGCAGCGATGTCGATCGGTTTCGATGACTTCTCTTGACGGAGCGGGAGCACAACGGATAGAGGTATGGTGATGAAACACTCGGTTACTCTGGAAATCGCAGGCACAAAATTTCGCTTGGTCGCGGACGCGGATGAGGAACACCTTGGTCGACTGGCCCGGATTGTGAACCAGCGTGTCGACGAATTGAGAAGCAAAACCTCTCATATCCCCACATCTTCGCAGCTTTTAGCCCTCGTTGCCCTGGGATTGGCCGACGACCTGGTGACCGCTGAAAGACGCGAGGCCCAAATTAGCGAGTTAACGAGAACGGCGGTTGCGCGCGCGATCGAACGTATCGACCGTCGAATCGATCTCGATATCGGAGAGCAAGCCGATTCGGATACCGATTAGGGGTAATATTGAGAGATGGACGAACGACGTGGCTTTTCACCCAACGACGAGGTCGAGCGAATTCGCTATAGCGCCAAAGCGCAGCTTCGCTCAAAGATGCGAGCGCTTCGCGGCCATCTACCTGATAGAGCCCGTGAAGCACGATCCAAGTCTATCTGCGATACTGTAGTACAGCTTCCCTGTTTTATACGCGCCCGTTCGGTAATCGGTTACGTCGCGATCCTTAAGGAGGTTGATCCCGAGCCGATTCTAAAAATCGCGTTTAAATGCGGCAAGACCGTGGGGCTCCCTCGCGTCGATCAACAAAATCAGATGCTCGCGATTCATAGATGGTCGCAAGGTGAGCCCCTTATAAAAAGCGCGTTTGGCGTGAAGGAGCCTTTTGCGTCGGCGCCTTTGATCGAGCCTTCTCAAATCGATCTCGTGTTGGTACCGGCCTTGGCGTTCGACCCGCGGGGTTATCGAATCGGCTATGGAAAGGGTTTTTATGATAGATTATTAGGGTCGCTTTCGGGTGCGAAAGCCGTGGGTATCGCGTATGATTTTCAATTGATCATAGAGGCGCCCAACACCGCGGGCGACTTGCCGGTCTCGGTCATCGTAACGGATCAAAGGACTCTGTTAGTGGACCGAGTTGATACTATCTAAGACGAGATAAGTCTTGTGGCGAGAAAGGGGTAATGAGTATGCCGGGCCGAATCATCATCGTCGATGATGATGCGGGATTTAGTAGGGGGATCGCTCGGAACCTGAGGCGCAACGGTCACGACGTCACAACCTGCATCAGTGCATCAGAAGCAAAGGCTACCATCGGGACGCTCTGTCCGGACGTCATCGTGTTGGATTACAACTTGCCCGACTCGGACGGGCTGGCGCTATTAGAGCAGCTTCGACCCTTGGCGCCCGGCGCTGAGCTATTGATGGCGACCGCCTACCCTGATCTCGACGTGGCGGTGGAGGCGATGCGGAGAGGAGCGGTCGACTATGTGGCGAAAGGGTCGGACACGCGAGAGTGCTTGATGCGCATCGAGCGGGCTGCGGAGGTGTCGCTTCTACGTCGTCGATTGCTGGAGGCGAGTCATCCGCCCACTTCATCGATAGAAAGTCTAGGAATATTGGGCGAAAGCCCGCCCATGCGCGCGTTGCGCTCGCGGCTCGATGCCTTGCGCAGCTCGGACGACACGACCACCTTGATCCTCGGAGAGACAGGTACTGGAAAAAGCCTAATCGCGCGGGCCATACATGCGGCTTCAGGACGGGCTTTTGAGCCCTTTGTCGCGGTTGACTGTACTACGATTCCTTCGACCCTGATTGAAAGCGAGCTCTTCGGGTATGAGAAGGGTGCTTTCAGCGGTGCGATATCGTCGAAGCAAGGCCGAGTGGAGGCGGCCGGCCGAGGGACGCTTTTTCTCGACGAAATCGCGGAGCTCGAAATGCCCGTTCAAGTCAAGCTGCTGCGCTTACTTGAAGAGCGAGAGTTCACTCGTGTGGGAAGCACGCGTACTAGAAAGCTACAAGCAAGGATCATCGCCGCTACCAACCGTGACCTTGAAAAAGCTGTCCGAGAACGTCGTTTTCGTAACGATTTACGTTATCGTTTGGAAGTCTTTGTCGTCGATATGCCGCCGTTGCGTACGCTGGGAGATGATATTTTTCGATTCGCTCACCACTTTGCCGCGGAACGCGCCCGAGCGGTCGGACGACCTGAGCCGACCATGCACGCCGATGTGCTTATCGCGATGAATAGATACGAGTTTCCGGGCAATGTTCGCGAACTCAAGAACATGGTGGAACAGGCGGTATTAATCTCTCAACGAAGCGAGCTACAGCTCGAGGATTTTCCTGTACTACTAAGGACGGCTTCGGGATGGAAACCGCAGGGTTCCCTTTTGCCGCCTCCGCCTGAGATGACAACCGAGACGGAATTCGATTTTCCGCGCGATTTGACTTTAGAGGTCTCTGATTCGGGCGCGCGAAACAACGCGCCGTTACAAAGAGAGCTAGGGCATCAAACCGCTGTTGGGGGATTGGGCGAGATTCGAAGGCGCTACGCCGAGATCGAACAAAAGAAGCTGGTCGAGGCTTTGGAGGTCTCGGGCGGAAATGTCAGCGCTGCCGCTCGAATGCTGAAGATGTCCCGCCATCAGCTTCGGCGGCGTCTTCAGAAGTACGGTTTGGCTTAGCCCGGATTATTAAGGATCAGCAGTCACTTCTCACGAAGCGGCAGTGTTTTCGAGAGTTCTGCTTCACTCGACATGTAACCGTTCAGGGGGGTACTGCTGTTTGACTACGACGGCGGCCAATTCATCCCGTAAAACCGGCTTTCGTCCTCGCGCCGGCTCG
>JAFGIB010000386.1 GCA_016929805.1 Deltaproteobacteria bacterium
CTTGTCCCGCGCTTGTCAGACGACAACGGACGTACGGTATTATCGCAAGCATTTTATTCGTGGAATGATGGTTTTTCCGCACAACAAATCGTGGTTGGGTTACGGTTTCGCGGGGGACAAGCCCCCGCGCTACGAGGTTTTTCGCTGTTATTTATGGTTAACGCCTATGGCCCCTGCCCCTGCCCGTGCTCAAGGAACTCAAAAATGAGAAAAGTATTGACTTCAACACGATTGCACCACGTAAGGTGAGTTCTCCCGGTAAAAAAACAGGCAAGGGCATGGGCACGGGCAGGGGCAAGTTGGGCTGCTTTCAGGTATCTTCATCTGCTCGCCACGACTTTTTGAGAAGATACGAAAAAAGCCATGAAATAAGGGCTCGCGGAACTCTTTTTAGGGCCGCAGCTAGTTCGCGCTGTTTTTCGCGAGCGAAGCGCTTTACGCCGACGGATTTTTTGCAACGTTAAGGGTAATAACTGGATTGTCGGTAATACTTAAGGGTACCGTTTGTGCGAACGGATACGAAGTCATTGAGCCAAAGAAGAAGGTCTGCTAAGAGAAAGGCGAGATATGGCGACAAAAGACAAATCACGACTAGGCGACGGACCTTTGGTCGGGATCATAACCGGAAGCCCCAACGACTTAGAGCTCGTAAATAAATCGCAAGAGGTGCTGACCAAGTTGCATATCCGGAGTGAGATAAAAGTGCTATCCGCTCATCGTACGCCGGCGCTGGTTCACGAATATGTAAGCACGGCGCAAGCGCGCGGTATTGAGGTGTTGATCGCTTGCGCGGGGATGGCGAACCATCTCGGCGGAGCGCTGGCGGCGCAGACGCTGCTGCCGGTGATAGGCGTTCCCTTGACATCCGGAGCAATGGGCGGGCTGGACGCGTTGCTAAGCACCGTACAGATGCCGCCCGGTGTGCCGGTAGCCACGGTCGGTATTGATGGCACGAGAAACGCCGCGTACCTTGCTGCTCGCATTCTCGCGATAAAATACCCGGAGATCATCGCTTATCTCGAAGATGACCTGGAGGAACAACGCAAGCGATATCACAGCGCAAACAACGCAACGATCTCTTCTAGGTCGCACAGAACCTCCGTTTCGCGCCGAAGGCGGTAGAGGATTTATCGTTCGGAATCGATTGGCGCACGACGAGCTTGATTCGATGAAAATATTAGTCGCTACTTCTGAAATAGCTCCTTACAGCCAAAGTTGCGAGATCGCGGAAACATGTCGAGCGCTGCCGAAGGCGTTACGCGGACTCGATCATACGGTTACTGTCGTTTCGCCCCTATACCAGAGCGTGGATCCCGAAAGATACTCGTTGGCGCGTCGCTTGAATGGGTTGAGTATCGAAGTCGGGGAGCGAGATTTCGCTTGTGATATCTACGACGGTCGAACGGCCGGCGGTGTCGATTTACTATTTGTCGGCAACGCGTCGCTGTTTGCCGATTATACGCCCGGCAATAGCAGCGACACGGAAAGCGATGCGCTGCGGGCGGTGCTTTTCTCGCGAGCGGTGACGGATCTGCTGAAAAGCGCGGAAACGCCCTTCGATATCGTGCAAGTGTACGACTGGATGGCTTATTTATCGGTAGTGCTTATTAAGAAACGATGGCCGCTTTTGCCGGTGATTCTACCGCTTCATGACCTCGATCGACAGGGCAGCTTTAGCGTTTCGCTTGATACTTTTATCGGGACGGATAGTGACATTTTGGAAGCGGCCCGACTTTCGAGCCGGTGGAGTTTGCTTAAATGTGGAATCCTTTGGGCTGACAAGGTAGTGACCGCCGCGCCGGGCGGTTTAGAAGGGATAAACAAAAAGGGTCGCGCCGATGGGTTGAGACAGGTGCTCCGATCGAATCTCAACAAGATCGCACAAATCCTCAACGGGCTTGATTCCGCGATTTGGAATCCGATTACGGACGTACACCTTCGATTCCGTTTCGACCCGAACAACCTAGAAGGAAAACAGCGTTGTAAGGCGGCTTTTCAACATCACCTTTGCTTACCAATTAAACCGGATACGCCGTTGATCGCGACGGCGAATGATCTATCGCCTGAACAGGGACGGGATTTATTAGGCGAAGCCGCCGGAAGGATTCTGCGGAACGACGTGCAGCTGGTTATTATCTGCGCCGAGGAGCGCGAAACCCGCGAAGAGCTTCAGCAGCTCGCCGAGCGATATCCGGATAGAATGAAAATCGTTTTTTCCAACGACGAGGCTTTAATACATCAGACGATTGCGGCGAGCGACTTTTTTCTTATGCCATTTCGCCGCGAGCCTTTCGGCGCTTTGCAGCTTTCCGCGCTTCGCTATGGCTCGTTACCGATAGCTCGCAAAAACGGCTCGGGCGTCGATATAGTCGTAGACTGCGACGGCGGCTTACAGACGGGAAATGGGTTCGTATTTGAAGCGGATGACGCCGATGAGCTGGTGGCAACCGTTCAGCGAGCGCTCGCGGCCTTTTGTCAACCGAGTCCCTTTGCGAGATTGCGCCAACGCGCGATGAAGCTCGACCGTTCCTGGGATCGCACCGCTCGACATTATGACTATTTATATAGAAGAGTTGTTAGTCGCGAAGGCTAGGGGGTGTCCCCAATTCCCGATAGGCATTAACCAAAATTAGTCGACGAACATGAAATCGCCGTAGCGCGCGGGCTTGTCCCGCGCTTATCAGACGACAACGGACGTA
>JAFGIB010000387.1 GCA_016929805.1 Deltaproteobacteria bacterium
ACGAGCCGGCGCGAGGACGAAAGCCGGTTTTACGGGATGAATTGGCCGCCGTCGTAGCCAAACAGCAGTACCCCCCTGAACGGTTACCCTAGGAGAGACGGCCGTCCTTTGCTCTTGCCCGTTTTTTGCCGAGACGAGTTCGATCTCGGGTCGTCAGCCACTCCATCCAAGAGGTTACTAGGACGTGCAGTAACTCGAATCGGCCTTTTTTACCTCGCGCAGCTTCTCTTTCGCGATATCGAGCAGCTTTTTTGTGGGTCTCTTCTTGATCAACGCTTCTAAAGCCGCTTTTGCGTCGGTACACGCGTGCAGCTTGAAAAAGGCCTCCGCCATCCCGAAGAGCGCCACCTCGACGGCGTTTCCCTTGCCGTATTCATCGATGACCTTTCTAAACTCGCCCAAAGCCGTGGCGGGCTTGTTTTCAGATAAGTAGCTCGTACCGATCCAATATTGGGCGTCGTCCGCTTTCTCGTCAGAGGGATATCGGGAAAGGTACTCGCGAAACAGCGCTCGCGCCTTCGAGAATTCCGACGCCTTAAAGGCGCCGTAAGCCGCTTGGTAGTGTGCTTGCTTGTCTTGAGGAATCTCCGACGCCGCTACCGGCATATCGATTCCGGCTTTTCGAGCGATCTGGTCGACGCGCTGCCGCAGTTCGTTGTTCTGATTGGTTATCTTGTCTAGCTGGACCTCAATGCCGTGTTGAAGCTCGGCCATCTGCCCTTCTAGCCGCGCGATTTTTTCTTGGAGTTGATCGACTTGCGCTCCTCGATCCGCGCTATCGCGCGTCAACACGTTTCTCGACTGCTCGAGCACTTGTTCGAGATTCGCCAGCCGCTGACTTAGTTGTTCTCGGTCGCTTTGCGTCGTCGACTCAAGCTGAGTAATACGTTCATCGTTTTTTTGTCCCGCTACACGCAGCTTTTCCCCCGCTGACGCCGAGGTCCAGCACCCGTAAACAGAAGACAAAAAAATCGCAACAATGAACCGATAGAACGGTATCGCGGGGTTCCTCTTCATCTAGGCGTAACGAACTAGCGTTTATTGAAATCTACGCGTCGATCAGTTGCCCAGGTCGCCTCATCCGTTCCCTTCGCCATTTCTTCACCCATCGACGAATGCGAGATATTTGCTTCAATTCCTAGCGATTCCAAGTACTTTTTGGCTGAGCTCGCGCGCCTTTCGCCCAACGCCAGGTTGTACTCCTCGGTGCCGCGGGGATCGGTTAACCCGGTTAGATGCACGCTTGGGGCATTCTCCTCGCGTATACATTGCGCGTTTTGGCTGAGCTCTTCCTTGCTTTGCGGCTTTAAATCGCTCGAGTCAAAATCAAAGTACACCGACCTGAGGCTGCACGCGGTCTTGGTCTCGACAGGCTCATAGGGCGTCGCGGCTTGCTCCTTCTTCACGCACCGATTCGCCCGGCACTCCTCGTCCTCGCCGCAGTCACTCGAAGTCGAGCAGAAATTCTCGATCGGCTCGCAACGACCGGAGGCGCAGCTTTGGCCTGTGGGACAATCCCCATCATCGCGGCACTGTTGGCACATCCCGTTAACGCAGAACTCGTTTTCGTGACAATCTTCATCGACGTCGCATTCCGGATAGGTCGGACCGCATCCGAGCAGCGCGACTGTTGAAATGAACGAGATAAAAATGATCCATACCATGTGTCTAGTAAACGTAGCCATTTTTCCTCCACCCGCACGGGCGTTCATGTGCGGCTAACGAAACTAATGCACAATAGAGCGCTTGTCAATGGTTTATCCCCTGCGTAAAGTGCCACCCTCTATGTTGTCCCCCTCTTCCACGCGAATTTTCTCCCCTCTTTTTCCAACTTTCGCCGATACCAAGCGCATCCTCTATCTCGCGATTCCGGCGATGCTCGCGATGTTGACTCAGACCGCGATCAATATAGTCGACACCTATTTTATCGGAAGGCTGAACGAGCCCGTCCGCAGCACCGGGCAGGCAATGCTTAGCGACGCGCTGCCGCTTTTGTGGGCGGTCGGCGGTTTTTTTTCGGCGATTTCGGTGGGAACCCAGGCCGTGGTCGCGCGCCGCGAGGGAAGGGGCGATCCACGTTCCGGGGGCGGCGTGTTGACGAACGCCGTCGTACTCGCGACGGGCTCAACCGGCTTGGCCGCCGTTTTAAGTTGGATAGCGGTTCCGTGGATTTTCGCGATTTGGTCAAAAAACGAACTCTACGTCGAGCTTGGAGGCAACTATACGCAATGGCGTTTCGTCGGGCTCGTGTCGATGGTGGTCACTTCGACTTATAAAGCCTTTTTTGATGGAACCGGACGTACCTATCTCCACTTTGTCGCCGCGGTCATCATGAACATCGTCAATCTCGCGCTTTGTTGGATGTTGATCTTCGGCGAGTGGGGCGCGCCGGCCTTGGGTGTCGTGGGCGCGGGTATCGCGGCCGCGATCTCGTCCTGGCTCGGCCTTGCGATCATGGTTTTCTTTTCGATCCGTAAAAAGGAGCAGCAAAGATATCACCCCTATCGAAGCCGGGTTCTATCCGGGACGCTTATGAAAAAGCTGGTCAATCTATCGGTCCCGTCCGGCGTCGCCTCTACCGTGGTCATGACCGGTTTCCTTTTATTTCGACAGGTGGTGAAAGTATTTGACGAACGTTATATGGAGGCCGGCGGAAGCGAGGCGATATACGGAGCCGCGACCACGATTATCATCGAGGTGTTAAGCGTCACTTTTTTTTCGTGTCTGGCCTTTGGGGTTGCGACGGCAACCTTGGTTTCGCAGCGTTTGGGCGCCCGAGATCCGAACGGGGCGGAACGTTTCGGTTGGAGCAGCGTCAAGCTTGGAATTGTTTTATTTAGTATAATCGGAGGCTTGGAAGCGTTTTTTCCAGACTACTGCATCGCCATCTTTAACGAATCGCCTGAAGTCATTCGAGTGGGCGCGCCGGCGATGCGATTGATGGGGATCTGCGGGCCGCTGATCTCGACCGGAATGATACTCACGCAAGCCTTGTTCGGCGCGGGCAACACGCGCTTCGTGATGAAGGTCGAATTGGCGCTTCATTTCGGCGTGCTACTGCCGACGGCTTATCTATTAGGTGTCGTGCTCGATTACGGATTGCTCGGGGTGTGGAGCTCGGCCGCCTTATACACGCTGCTGCTGACAGCGGTCATGGGATGGAAGTTCCGTCAGGGTAGCTGGAAAGGTATCGAGATATAAGATGGAGAACATGCATCTATTAGCAAAACGCCTCGCGGCGATCAAGCCGTCCGCGACGGCGATGCTGTTCGGCCGAGCGATCGCGCTTCGCGCTCAAGGGGTCGATCTCATCTCCTTTGCCGTGGGCGAGCCGGATTTCGACACGCCCCGGCACATACAAGCGGCCGCGAAAGCCGCGATCGACAGCGGCGCTTTTCGCTATACCGCGGTAAGCGGGATAAGAGAGCTGCGCGATGCCATCTCATATGATTCAAAGAAACGTCGCGGCGGCATCGAGCACGCCGCCGATGAGATCGTGGTCAGCGTGGGCGCGAAACACGCGCTCTTTAATCTCGCGTTGACCCTTTTGGACCCCGATGATGAGGTGATAATTCCGACGCCAAGTTATGTTAGCTATCCGGAACAAGTCAGGCTGTGCGGGGCCGTTCCGCTGTTTATTGAATGTAGCGAGGATCAAGGTTTTTTACTATCGCCGGAAGCGTTGAAAGGAGCGATCAGTGAAAAGACCAAGGCGTTGGTTTTGTGTTCGCCGTCCAATCCTACCGGCGCGACTTACTCCGCGAGGCAGCTCGGCGCGATCGCCGAGGTAGCCCGAGCGTATAACTTTTGGATTATCGTCGACGAGATCTACAGCCGCCTGATTTACGACGGTTTCGAGCACCGCTCCTTGCTCGAGGTCGCCCCGGATTTACGAGATCGCATCGCGGTTGTGGACGGGGTGAGCAAGACTTACGCCATGACCGGCTGGCGCATCGGCTGGGTTTTGGCGCCGCGTGCCGTGGCGCGGGCGTGCGAGGCGCTACAGAGCCAATCGACGACTAATCCGACGACCGTGTCGCAACACGCCGCGGTAGCTGCTTTGCTGGGGCCTCAGGAGCCGACCGAGCATATGCGCAAAACCTTCGAATCGAGGCGCAACCGCCTGGTGGAGGGGATCAACGGAATCGGCGGTCTAAGCTGTCTGATGCCGACCGGCGCTTTTTATATTTTTGTTAACGTGAGCGGATTGCTCGGTAAGAGCGCCGCCGGAGTCCGGCTGAGCGACGACGCGGCGGTTTCGGAGTGGTTGCTGCAAAAAGCCAAGGTCGCCGTCGTCCCCGGTAGTGCGTTCGGGGCTGCTGGCTACATCCGCTTGTCCTATGCGGTTTCGCTCGAGCTCATCGATAAAGGGCTGAAACGTATCGCCGACGCGGTGAAAGAGTTAAGTTGACCACGAATCAGTGCTTGAAGATAAGACCACCGCGTCGAGCCCGGCGAATGATAGCGAGTGTCTCATTACGTTGAAGCATTACCGCAGCTTGATCCCGATGGGGCAGGAAGCGCGTAAACCCATATTCAAGCTCACGCCCGCGGACGGGGCGATCGGCAGCCACGCACAAGCGGTTTCCGAGGCCTATAAGGACTTCAAACGCTTGGCCGAGACGCTTATCACGAGAATGAAAGAAAGCGGCTAAAGCGGCAATATATAGCCGACGCCGACGAGCAACTCAAAGTGCATCGATTCGGTCGCCTTTTATCTAAAATATTATTATCACGGATAAAAAAACGATAATTCGGCTCACTCGGTACCTGCCTTTTCTGTCCGGTACATTAAGTCGGTCGCAGAGCCTTTGGCAAGCGCGATGATGGCGCGCGCGAATAGCATGGTCGCCAGGGTTTGTGTTAGCAGCCGTTCAGGCGAATACGGCGCATATCCCGCGGAAATCAATAATAGAATGCCAATCGCCGCTTGGGTTCGAATTGAATTGCCCGAGATAATCGCGCCGACGGCCGCGGCCAGTCCCAAGCCGATCGGAAAGGCATAGGCAAAAGGAAAGCTGTCGATCAGTACTGATACTCGTTGCGCGTGATAGAGCAGTAAAGTGAAATCCGCTTCGAGAGCCAACTGTGTGAGATGAAAGCCGAATACGCTCGCACCGAAGACGACGACCGAGGCAATCCTGGCGAACTGATCGCGCAGGCTCGACGTTCTCGGAAAGGCGAAGAGCGCGGCCGCCAACAACGATAAAACGTAAGCGAATTCGCCGACGCCCCGGAATGCCGAAGCTATTCTCATATGGTGCGGATAGAGTCGATGACTCGATATCAATTGATAGACTTGCGCGGCGAGGGCAAAAAGCGCCATGGTCGCCAACGCGATCGCGAGGATCTTTCCCAAGGGCGAGACCGCGGAGCGCGCGCCGTTCATCGCGATGATCACGATCAGCGTGTTGGCCGCGCCGATGCCGAAAAGCACGATATGTATCGTGGTGTGCTCTCGCGGGAAAAAGGTCGCTAAAGCGACTGTCGGCAAGAATATGCCGGCTAAACACGCCACGCCTAAACGCCGCCAAATCGAGGCGTGCTCGGGGCCGCGCACCAGGCTGAAGATGGCCGTGGTGAGCGCGAACAGGCCGGTTACCGCGGTGAGGTTTGCGAAAAAGTGGCCGGAACGGATGAGATCGAAAACGAACTCGTGGTCTGTTCGATCGCCGAAGGCGGGCACCAACAGCCGGTTGGTCAGCAAGGAACAGAGCGCGGCAACGGCAGCCAGCGACGCCAAGGGCGGTAATCGCGACAGGCATTCGTTTGAAGTTCTCATCTCAACCCGTGCGTCTTTTGTTTTACTAATATGCTGATACTTAGTTGACGCACGGTTTTCGGCTATCTCCTTTGAGCTAAATGAATCGGTCGTTATACGGGGACGAAATCGCGGCGCCGATCATCAAATCGAGGTACGGTTAATCGATGGAATCGCAAGCTTACGTAGCACCGCTAGAATGAGCGCGCGGGATCACGCCTGCGCAAGCTTCTCCTCAACCAGCACGACCACCGAGTTGAGATCGACGATTCGCTCAAGTTCTTCTTCCGGAATTTTTATTTTATAAATTCGTTCGACGTCCGTGATTATCTCAATCGCCATCATCGAATCGATGCCGAGATCTTTAAACGGTTTATCATCCGGGATATCTTCGATTTCAGCTATCTCAGCGATGATTTCTTTCAGCTTTTGTTTAAGCTCTTGATTCATAAAACTCGCTCCTATCTCGCTTTGACCTCGGGGTATTTCGTCTTTGTCGATTTACGCTTCCGACGACGCGAAAGGCAGGCTAGCAGATTCAATCGGACAATTGGGGTTGAAAAATAGCAAAGCAATTCGTTTGCGGTCGGTTTTTTTTCGGCCGAATGACCTAAAAAAGCCTAATTTTTCGCGGTAATTCACCATCTCTTAACTGCCGGATTCGCAGTGAAAAAGTTTCTCGAGAACGGGAATAAGAAGCAGAAAAGATTGATAAATTGCCGCATTCGTCGATCTTTCAAACTCTTTCTAGAGGCGACGCCGACGACCTGTCAAGTGGCTGAAGGGGGCTACAATTAGGCCAACCGGCCGACTGATAAATCGTCTGAAAGCTTGCGGAGCTATCGGCGATTGAGTATAGCTCGACGCACTATGACTCGCGTTTACGTCACCGGACTAGGCGTAGTAAGTTCTTTAGGTTTCGGCCGCGAGAATTTCTTTCGCTCGATTTTAGAGAGCAAAAGCGGCCTGAGTCCGATTGAGAGCTTCGACACCGAAAAACTCGGACGATCGATCGGTGGCGAGGTCAAGGGCTTTAAGCCGCGCGACTTTTTAACAGCCGCGGAATCGCGCCGCATGGGTCGCTGCTCGGCGTACGCGGTGGCGGCGTCGCGCATGGCGGTCGAAGACGCGAAGCTTTTTCCGCAGCAGCTACAGAGCGAGCGCGTGTCGGTTATCGTCGGCACCACCATGGGTGAGGGCGATGTGATCACGGAGCTGGAGCAAGCGTGGATCCATAAGGGCGTCGACGCTGTCGAAACCGCGAAGCTGCCGCGCTACGGCACCACGCTGTTGCCGATCCATATCGCGCGAGCGCTGGGAGCGCGAGGCATGGTGCAAACGCTGCCGGCTGCTTGTGCGGCCGGGAACTACGCCATCTCGTTCGCCGCGGACCTGATTCGAGCGGGTCGCGCGGATGTCGTGATCACGGGCGCGAGCGAGATCTTGCAGCAACTCCAATTCGCGGGATTCGTCAGGCTGGGAGCAATGGCGCCCGAACGCTGCCAACCGTTCGATAAGAACCGTAAGGGAATGATCATCGGCGAGGGCGCGGGCATATTGGTGATTGAGTCGGAGAAACACGCGCTCAAACGCGACGCGAAACTACTCGCCGAGGTCGCGGGCTGCGGCCTGGCTTGCGATGCCCACCATATCACCCGTCCCCACCCGGAAGGCACCGGTAGTTTGTACGCGATGACCCAAGCGATTCTCTCCAGCGGTATTAAGCCGGAGGAGGTGGACTTTATCAACGCGCACGGCACGGGCACCCACAGCAACGACAAGATCGAATCTTATATTATACATCAGATATTCGGCGACCGCAAAGTTCCAGTGAGCAGCCTCAAGAGCATGCTCGGGCATTGTATGGGAGCGGCGAGCGCGCTGGAAGCGGTCGCCTGTGTCATGACCGTGGAAACGGGGATCTATACGCCGACGCTCGGCTATGAGACACCCGATCCGGAATGCGATATCAATCTCGTGGCAGATAAGCCGGTTGAAGGCAAGGCCGAGATAGTCTTAAATAATTCCCTCGCGTTCGGGGGCTACGACGCTACCGTGACCTTTGCCAAGCCTGGACGTTTGCCCGAATGGCGGCCGTCGACTCTTCAGTGAATCCCCTCGCGATTACCGGTTTAGGCGTTGTCAGCTCCATCGGCGTGGGCCGAGAGGCGTGGATCCTCGCGCTCAAAGATTGTGAAAAAGCGCGCGCGCGGGCCTTTAGAGGCGCGCCGACCGTTCTCAGCGCCGAGGCCGCGCCCGGGGCGATCGCGGCCGAGGTGTGGGATTTTGACGCGAGCCTTTATCTTGGAAATAAGGGATTGAGGAACTTCGATCGCTTGACAAGGTTTTTAATCGTCGCGGGCAAGTTGGCCTTGGAGGACGCGGGGCTCAAGAAGGATGGGGAGCAGCGAGCGATTCGCGCTGAAAGGATCGGCGTATGCTCGGCGACCGCGTACGGATCGCTCGATTCGATAACCGAGCTACTCAAGGTGTCGGAGCTCGAGGATCCTCGTTATGTCAACCCCGCGCGCTTTCCTAATACCGTGATCAACTCGGCGGCGGCGTACCTGAGCATCTGGGAGGATTTACGCGCGCCCAACACCACCGTGGTCGACGGCAACTGCGGGGCGCTCGACGCGATTCTGACCTGCGAAACACATCTCTACAACACGCGAGCTGATGTGTTTCTGGTCGGCGGGGGAGAAATCCTCAGCGATCCCCTCTATGTCGCTTTTAAAAAGCTCGGCATTCTCGCGGAGGCGGATGCGGCATTCGCGCCGGGCTTGCCCGAGAGCCGCGGCATGCGTTTGGGAGAAGGCGCGGTCTATCTCTGCGTCGAGCGATCGGCGGACGCGAGACGTCGAGGCGCCGAGATGCGTGCGGAGATTGTAGGATACGGTAACGCTTTTGAGCCGCCGAGCTCGGAGGCCGTTCTGGTGCACGCCTCCAAGAGCGCGATACAGCGGGCGATTCAAATGGCGCTACAAGACGCGTCTCTGGATAGAACCCAGGTCGATATCGCCTGTCTCTCCGCCAACGGCATCGCGCAATTCGATCGACCGGAGCGTGAAGCGCTTGCTGAGATTTTCGGGCCCGATATCGCGATCGCCGTTCCCAAGTCGATTTACGGTGAGACCCTTGGAGCTTCCGGTGCCTTTGGCATTGCGGCTGTATTGAGCTGGTTCGAGGGCGTTCCGGCGGCGCCGTTGATTTGCGGCGCGGTTCCCAAGCATCCCTTGAGGGCTTTGGTGGTAACGGTAGGATTCTATGGAAACGCGTCGGCCGTGGTTCTTTCCAGAGGGCCGATCGTTAGAAAGCGCGGTGAGGCATGAGTTGGGTTGAAGACAAGGTCAATAACTCCCCCTTTTTAAAGGCTCCGCGCCAGGCGCGCGAGCAAGGCGTCTACCCTTTATTTCGCCCGTTTGAAACGAGCGGGTTGCATACCACGGTCAACGGCAAGCCGATAACCATTTTCTGTTCCAACGACTACCTCGGTTTGACCAACCATCCCAAGGTCAAGGAGGCCGCCAAGGCCGCGGTCGACCGCTTCGCTTGCGGAATGAGCTCGTCGCGTCTACAAGCGACCGCGACCGCTCACGTCGAGATGGAAGAACGGCTCGCGCGCTGGTTCGGATTCGAGGAAGCGCTGATCTTCACCACCGGTTATCAAGCCATGGTCGGCACGATTATGAGTTTAGCCGATCAGGATACCACGCTGATTCTCGACAATCTGAGCCACGCCTGTATTCTCGACGGCACCTTTCTCGCGGCCGGCACGCCTCGGCAAGCGCCCGAGGTGCGCTTTTTCAACCACAATTCCTCCCGCTCTCTGGAGCGTATTCTCAAGACCAGGCAACGCAAGAACGCGCTTGTAATCTTCGAGGGCGTCTATTCTCTTGACGGGGACATGGCCAACATCGTCGAGTTCGTCGACGTCTGTGAACGATACGAAGCGGTCATGCTCTGCGACGACGCGCACGGCACGGGTACATTGGGTAAACGCGGCACGGGCATCATCGAGCACTTCGGGCTGGAGGGGCGCATTCCAATTGTTGTCAGCACCTTTTCCAAATCCTTCGGCGCCATCGGGGGCTTGTTGCTCGGCAGTCACGGAGTCGTCGATCTCGTCAAGCACACCGCGCGCTCTTTTATGTTCAGCGCCACCCTGCCGGTGCCGGTGTTGGCCGCGGCCTCGGCTGTTTTAGATATCCTGGAAAGCGACGGGCCGGCGTTGGTCGAGGAGCTACACGAAAAAGCACGTTACATGCGCTCTAGGCTGACCGAGATCGGATTTGATCTAGGTATCAGCAACACCCATATCATGCCGGTCATGTGCCGCGATTTCAGAAAGGCGCTCTTCATGCACATCGCGCTCTATGAAAACGGCGTGATGATGGTGCCCGTGGTCTACCCCGGGGTCAAGGAGGGCGAGGAACGGCTGCGGCTCAACATCACTCGCGGTCATACCAAGCAAGATATGGACAAGGCCTTGGATCTGCTAGCCTCGTACGGCGAGGCTTTCTTCGTGCTATCCGGAGAAGACCTCGGACCGATGGAGTCGATGCAGCTATGAGCGGCGCTTTTCAAAATCGCTAGACCTTCGGAGAGAGACCATGGATTTCGAACACTCTGAGCGCGCCCGGCAGATCATTCCGCTCGTGGAGCGCTTCGTGCGCGAGCGCGTTAAACCCAACGAACGCCTCTACGACGAACAACTCGTGCATAGCTCCGACTTTCGGCAGTGGCGTATCCCGCCGATCATGGAGCAGCTTAAAGCGGAAGCAAAATCACTGGGCTTGTGGAATTTCTTTTTACCCGACAGCGACTTGGGCCCGGGGCTCGATAACCGCGACTACGCGCCGCTGGCCGAGATCATGGGCCAAAGCCTAATCGCTCCGGAAGTCTTTAATTGCAACGCGCCCGACACGGGTAACGCCGAGGTGCTGGTGCGCTACGGCAGCGAAGAACAGAAAGAAAAATGGCTCGAGCCGCTGCTGGACGCGAGGATCCGTTCCGGTTTCGCCATGACCGAGCCCGCGGTGGCGTCAAGCGACGCGACCAATATGCAGGCCACCGCCGAGATAGTCGGCGACGAGGTGGTGCTGAACGGGCAGAAGTGGTGGACCAGCGGAGCGGGCGATCCGCGTTGTAAATTCGTTATCTTCATGGGCGTGACCGACAAGAACGCCGAGCGTCATCAACGCCACTCCATGGTGCTGGTGCCGCTGGATACGCCGGGGGTGAAGATCCTTCGCATGGTCCCGATCTTTGGACAGCTCTCCGAGCCGCACGGTCACGGCGAGATTATCTTCGACAACGTGAGGCTGCCGAAAAGCGCGTTCATTGCAGGGCCGGGTCGCGGTTTCGAGATCGCTCAAGGGCGTCTCGGCCCGGGTCGTATCCACCATTGTATGCGTACGATCGGCGCCGCCGAGGTTGCGCTCGAGCGTCTCTGCCGGCGGGCCGTGGGCCGCGTCGCTTTCGGCAAGCCTCTGGCGAACCTCGGAGGAAATCGCGAGATCATCGCAAACTGCCGCATGGCCATCGAGCAAGCGCGTTTGTATACGCTCAAAGCCGCGTGGGCGCTCGACAAGTACGGCGTGTTCGGCGCGCTCGCGGATGTGTGCGCGATAAAGGTGGTCGCGCCCAACGTGTTGCAAATGGTAGTCGACGCGGCGATCCAGATTCACGGCGGCGAAGGCATATCCGATCCCGAGTTAAACCAGCTCATGGCCATGGCGCGCGTGTTGCGCATCGCTGACGGCCCCGACGAGGTACATCGCGGCGTGGTGGCGCGCATGGAGATCAGAAAGTACCTTTGAGCGCGGGTAAGCGTTCAGGGGGGCAAACACGTCGGCGGCCAATTCGACCGTAAAACCGAGCGCGCCCGCGGGGCCGGCGACGATGGTACTTGCTGTACCTGCCACGTTAAGGTGTACCTCAGCGCGGAATCGGAGCGTTTTTAGCCTCCTCAATGGCGGCCGTGTAATCCTCTTGAAGAATGTATCCTTTAGCGAGAGCCTCGTCTGCCGCTGCCGTATACTTTTGAACGTAGTCGTCGTGAGTCGGATATAGCTGCAGTAGCTTCTCCGGCGTGAACGCCTCCGTGGCTCCCATAAAGACGCAAGCCATGGCCGACACGAAATCACCGGGATCCGCCGCCGTGTTCCCGGTTGTATAGGCGGCGGTCGGGACATCGATTTCCGGAAGGCGGACACCACCAAGCGTGTTGCCGTGTTCATCCAAGGCGCCCGTCAATAGCGGTGCTTCGGGCGGCTTTTCGCCGAAACGCACCCATCGGTGCATCCAGTCCCACACCGCGTTGTATATTCGCCAGGACGGATAAGTGTTTCCCGGAAAGACGCATTCTTGAGCCCCGACGTCCCAGCCGATATCCTCGGCTACCGACAATCCCCGAGTGGTTTCAAAGACGTCGCTGTGGGTCGCTCCCGCGAGCACCCACTTGGCCAAATTCGGTCCAGTGGTCAGTCGCATGTTTCCCTCGGATTGGGTTGTCACTATAAACACGGGAACGGGGGTATTGTTGCTCGATGGCTCCATACCGGAATGGGGGACGATTCCGTCGTAGACCTGATCGGGCCCTTGCGCTCTGTTGATGTAATCGGCGAGCCTCATCGCGGACTGAGACTGACCGATGGCGATAACCGCGTGTACCGGCATACAAAGACCGAGTATCCGCTCACTCTGTAAGCGAATCGCCACGCCCGCTTGCGAGAATATGTTGTTGGCGTAGTTGTCCCCGGGGTGGACGATGGGCGCGTAGCGCTCGGCATCACACGTGTTTTTGAGAGCATTGGCGCCGACCGCTTGCGCGGATACGCTTACGTGCACGTGGCCGGCTCGCATAAAGTACTCTCGGGAATAGGTCCATTCCGTGGCGAAATCGATTCCACCGGAGACGTTCAGCCATTCCGCGAACACGGTCCCGGTAAACTTCGCCGGGTCCTTGGGCCGGCGCACGAGAATACGCGAGGTATACGCGGCCGGCGTCGTGCCCGAGAAGAAAAACTCTTCCTCAACATAGTCGAACTGGTCGATATCCTTGAACCGGCCGAATGCCCATCCCCTTCCCGCATTCGTCTCCACCTTAATCACCTCGGGATTGGGCACGTTGCCCGGGTTCTCCCATATGACAGGCGTGCAGTCCGGCTCCGGCCCTGTTTCCGGCGCGCTCGAGTCCGCCGTCGGGCTCGCGTCCGTGGTCGGTTTAGTCTGAGCGTCGCTCTTCGGAGTATTCGCCGTTTTCTTTCCTCCATCCACGCCCGCATCCACGCTAAGCGTTGTTCCGCCCGCGCCGCCCGATTGCGAGGTTCCACCGGTCGTCTGAGTCGAGGGCTTTTCGCTTGCACCTCCACTTGGGGTCGTTGCGTTATCGCTTGAGCTCGCGCTGCCCGCTTGAGGGGAATCGTCTTGTTTAGAATCATCACTCGAGCAAGCTAAAAGCGTTAATCCGACCGCTGATACAATAGCCATTAGCGTGACCAGGCGCGGGCATCGACCGACGGCATTCGGCAGCCTATCTTTTATTTGACTTGTCATAAAAAACCTCCATGTAATAGCGATTCACAAACTCTTACCAAAAGTAACAATCGAGCGAATTTCAATTTTTTTTTTGCGGTAAAAACGAAACCTTGTTTTTTTCTTACTATTACTTCTTACTAAGATTAAAGTATCCGCGGCCTCGCCGATGCTTATAGGATAGTGACAAGCGGGGGCGCGCAGCCGAAGAGAATCGTTACTTCGGCCTGCTGCGCGGCTTGTACGCGCCGGCACATCACAGGACAAGCTAGCACGCGAGTCGGAGAGTCAGGATTGTCGTAGTACCACGCCTCGTGATTTTCACACTTCGCTGCGTCCAGTATCCTCGGCAGCGGGTTCTCCTTGATGCCGTTGACGGTAAACTGAACGGCCGTATTGTCGACGTCCAACCGCTCGCCGCTCGGCGGCGCCGGAATGACCCATTCACACGCGATTTTCGTGCTGCTCACGACCTCGGTCGCGAGCGCGTCGAATACGGGCTGGAAATCCTGAAGACATAGATCCCCTCCCACGCCGCCGGTGCGCTCCACGAGCTGCCCGTGAACCACACCGATAGCACCGAACTGCGAAGGAGGGCACAGGGTATAGCTGTAAATGGCTGAGTAACGCCAGTTCGACCACATCGGCGAGTTCGGTTCGAGCTGGTTGACGGCGTCTATGAAGGCTTCAGCGGAGTGATACGAGGGTTGGGGAACCCCTAACGCAACAGCGAAAGGATTAGTGGAATTGTCCGCGTCGTCATCGGAAATCGTCACGAAAGTCTTGATAGAGTTCTCGCGCAGATATTGTCTATAATTTGGATATTGGTTTATATAGACATCTAGTACGCCGAAGCTATCGACGATCACATCGAGATGAACGTAGGTCGGGGGATTGGAGTCTTCCGGGCACGCGCCGGAGCCCAGGGGCGCGGCTATACAAGGGCCATCCACGTCATAGTAAGGTATCCTACCGATCTGCAGAGTAGACAGTACAATCACGCGTACGTCAATGTTGGCATCCATGATCTGCCGTGAAAAGGCATTCATGTTTTCCTGCACCATGGCGACCTCTTCAGACATACTTCCCGAGGTGTCTATACCAAATATAATATCGACGGGAGTGCGGGTATTCTTGGTCTTTTCCGTGACCTCGCCGCAATTCCCGGCGTCACTTTTCGACACCCTTACCGTGCTGCCGCCATCGGGCGCTTCGTTCGAGGTCGCGTTGCCCCCCGGCCCCGAGGCCGCGCGATTCCCTTTGCCGGACGAAAGCGAATCCCCCGCGAACCCGGCCGCCGCATTGCTTTCTGAGCCACTCGTGGCCGCGGTCTCTCCGCCGGAGAGTGCAACAACGCCGTTTTCTTTTTCCGCGCTGCAAAAAGAGAGCGCGGCGCTCGAAATCGCGAAAAACCCGGTCAATACGTAACTACCTATTCGTGCCATCCGATTACCTTCCGTCTTCTGCCTTGTATGGATCGCTGGGCAGACGTCCTACTTGTATTAATGTTAGGTAGCGGCTCGTACGACGCGATGGTTGGCTAAAAACCAGCTAAAAAGTACCTAAAGAAAACTAACCCTTAACGTTGCAAAAAACGTCGAACGGAAACGCGAAAAAAGCGATGAAATGGCGCGCGGAACTTTTTTTGGACCGCAGCTTGGTGCACCCTAAGTGAGGTTCAAAATAAGTGAGCACGCCCTTAGTTCGCGCGATTTTTCGCGAGCGAGGCGGTTTACGCCGACGGATTTTTTGCAACGTTAAGGTAACTTTCGGCCGCGCCGATAGTTCTTCCCGGGGCGGTTTTTTTTGCGGCAGGCGGTAAAAATTACGTCAACAAAGCGGCAGTAGCTCTCGAATTTGTGTTAATGTTCCATGGTTACATGCCGCTAGCTTTCGACGATTTCGTCTTTGATGAAGAGCAATGGGAGTTACGCAAGGCGAACACTGTTCTGAAAGTTGACGCCAAGCTTCTACAATTGCTGTCGTACTTCCTCAAGCACTCCGGTAAATTCGTCAGCAAACAGGAGCTGTTGTCCGAGGTTTGGGAAGGCCGCGTACTGTCCGACAACGTTTTAAGTGTCAGCATAACGAGGCTACGGAAGGCACTCGGTCACGAGGAAGGGGTACGAGAGTATATCGTTAATATCTATGGTCGCGGTTATCGCTTCTTGCCGCGGGTAACCACGGTTCGATCAGAAGTGATCGAGACCGGTTCGAGCGATAAGCTAGCGTGGGGCTCGGCCGGGAGCACGCCGTTGGTTGGACGCGGCTCGGTCATGCAAAGACTCGACTCGGCGCTCGAGAAAGCGCGCGCCGGCACTGGCGGTATCTTGATGCTCGCGGGAGAGCCCGGCATAGGTAAAACCGCCGTTGCCAAGGCGTTAAGCGAGAGCGGCACGATATCCGGGTCGTTGTGGGCTTGGGCGCATTGCCATTGCTTAGAAAGCGAGCCGCCGTTGTGGGTTTGGACGCAGATATTGCGCGGATACCTCCATACCGAGCTCTCCGAAGATATTCGTCGCGTTCTAGATGAGCGTATCAGCGAGCTGACCCGCATTACCGAGGAGGGTCGTTGTGGTAACGATTTAGGGCGCAAAGTATCCGTGACCGGCCATAAGGCTTTTGATGGGATTCTTCAAGTATTAAGAAGGCTGAGCGAACAACGGACGTTGGTTCTATTACTCGACGACCTACAATGGGCCGACTCGGCCTCTTTAAGGCTATTAAGCTATCTGGTTATCGAAATCGCGCGCTGGTCGATCCTGGTTGTCGGAACACTGCGCACGACCGAGTTCGATCCGAAGGATAGCCGCAACAAACACCTGAGCTATGTTCTGGGTCATACGAATTGTGAAACCCTTGTACTTAACCGATTGAACGAAACCGATATTGCCAATTACGTGACCGCGTTGTTCGGGAAAGCTGACGCCGGCCTGAGCCGTAGGGTTTATGAAAAGAGCGAGGGAAATCCCTTTTTCATGGTCGAGCTGTTACGACCGTGGAAACATTCCCGACGCCCTCAACCCGATGAGATCGGTTTTACGGCTTTTGCTCTCGATATTGTACGCCAGCGTGTCCGCAAGCTGGAGGCCGAAACCCGAAGGATTCTTTCTGCGGCCGCGGTTATCGGGCGCGCTTTTGACCTCACCATGTTGGGTTACCTGACGGAACGCGAGCGGGATGCGCTGCTCGATCTGCTCGAGCAACCATTGGCGGATGACACCATCGTTTCCTCATCGGAAGGCCCCGAGCGCTTTGCTTTCAGCCACGACTTGATTCGCGAAGTGTTGTATCAAGACCTTAAGGTATCCGAGCGCAAAGCATGGCATTTACGCGCGGGCGAGTGGTTGGAAAAACAAAGAGCTTCGGACGCGGAGGTGGCGACCGCGGAGCTGGCGCATCATTTTTTGTCCGCTCTGCCCCAAGGACAGGTCGCAAAGGCGGTAAGCTACGCGGACAACGCGGCACAAGAAGCCGCGCACTTTTACGCTTACGCCGATGTATTTACTTATTTGAATCGCGCTATCCAAGCGCTTCGGTCGGTAGAAAAGCCGGATTTACAGCTATTATGCCGTTTGTTGCTGTTCTTATCTTTGACCGCGCGGGGTTTGAGCGATAGCCGCTACTTGGACTATTTGAACCAAGCGATCAAGCTCGCGACCGAGCACGGCTTTAGCCGCTTATTGGCGATGGCGGGACAACAGCTCAGCGTGGTTCCCGGTATCGTGGCCTTGCCCGGGGCTTTGCGCGTTCTGGAAGCGGCCGAAAGCATGCTACCCGCGCAAGACAAACAAGAGCGCGCGATGGTCCTGGCGCACCTCGCTTGGACCCCTCCGAATTGTATGAGCACGCGCCGGGCCAATGAACTTTTACACGAAGCGGAGCGGCTGGCTCGCGAATCGAAAAGCTCGTTGGCCCTGACCACGGTATTACGCGGTAAGCTTTTCTTCACCGGGAACCCGGCGGAGTACCCCGCGGCTCAAGCTATCATCGACGAGCTCGAGCGAGTCGTCCGTTCCGAGCCCGAGTTGTGGACCTTGCCCTCCCTTGGTATCCAGCTCTTTCGCATGACTAGCTCTGTTCAACGCGGCGATCAGCGGGCGATACGAGAGGCTATCGATGGATTTGGCGAAAAAGCCCGCAAGTATAAAGCGATTGAACTTACGTGGTTCCACCAGCGGTTGGCTATTGTCCAGCGCATGAACGCGGGAGAATTAAACGGTGTAAGTGAAGCGCTTTCGGAGCTGCGCGAGCGTGCCGAAGGTTTAGGTTTAGAAAGTGGAAGAATGCTCTGCGACCTCGATTCGGGCGTGCTCTTGTCGCTGACCGGTGACATACGACCTTTTGCAGCCGAATTAAAAGATCGGCTTAAGGTCGACGAATCGGATTCGCCGAATATCTGGGCTTCAAAGATCCAGAAGATGGCCGAGCTCGGTTTACTCAAGGAAGCCGAGAACGCGCTGAGACGCGTCTCTGTTACGGAAATCTATGAGCTACCGGTGGACTTGTGCTACCTGGCTACTTTTGCCAACCTAGCCCTAGGCAGCGTCGCCGTTCGGGCCACGCATTACATTGGTGCGGTATATGAGTTATTGACACCCTATCCCCAGTACTACGCGGCCAGTCTTTCCTTTCACTGTGACGGTTCGATCTCATATTACCTGGGCGTGCTTGCCCGCGCCTTGGGTCGGAATCGCGACGCTGTCTCGCACCTTGAGGCCGCGCTCGAGCAAAACGCGAGATTTGGACTTAAGGCGCATGTCATTCGGACGCGCTGCGAGCTCGCGCGCGCGTTGGCGGGCGATACATCGAGAACAGCGCAAAAACGAGCGCGTTCGCTTGTGAAACAAGCGATGGAGGATGCTCAAAAATTGGGACTGCACAGGCTGTTCAACGACGCGCGGCTATTACTAGAAAATTTCTAAAACGAGCCCGCGTCTCCTTTGTGATCGAGGCTGCCAGTAATAGCCTCGATCAGAAACACATCCGCGGGTTTGCTAGCGACCGAAGTTTTGGTTCATCCAGAAGGTATTACTACCCATGTCATAGAATCCGCAAGCCACCGTGCCGTTGTTGGGATCGCTCATGTTGAGGTAGTGCCCATAAGTCATAAAGCAAGTTGTGTCCCCGCGGTAGTACTTCGAGATGCACTCGGCGCGTCCCTCCGGCGGTTCGCCTTCAGCCCACATTTGCTGCAAACATCGCTTGAGCGAGTCAGCCAAGGTTGCCGACCCGCTCCAGCCTCCGACCGGATAACCAGGACAAGTGTTTTGTGAGCCGAGAGGAGGACAATCGCCGGCGGAAGAATGCGCTTGCCTGCTGTCTCCGTCTTTTTTAGCTCCAACGTCCGAGCACTCTTCTAAGGTCGCTGAAGCGCGCGTAAGCGGCGCAAGTCCTAAAGTAGCGCGGTATTCGTTGATCGTGTCGACGCAAACCTGACGAACCTCTTCATAAGGATCGCCGCCTGCGCCGGTGTCTTGCGTAGTGGAAGAGCTATCGGGGCTGGTTACTCCCGTGTCCCGAACGACGCTTTGCCCGCCGTCGCTATACCCGCTGTCTATGGAAATCGAAATACCGTCCGACATACCGGAATCTATCGGAGCGGTCAGATCAGGAGAATTCATCGACCCGGTATCCACCATTCCCGTGTCCGGGATAGCGACAGTACCGCCCGCGCCCCCTACTTGATCTCCCGCGGCAGCGCTAGCGCTGGAATCTCCGTTGCCAATATTCCCGTATGTCGCCTGATTTTTCGAAGCTTCACAGCCCGAGAGAATAACCATTGCCAAAACACACAAGCGTAACCCGGTAATCATCGTTTACCTCGTTATCTCTCAGAGTACCGATTTAATACCGAATAGGTCAATAGCTGTGTACAAAAATTTCATACCACGAATTCGAAATTACGATATTCCTAATATTTCGTTAAAATAGTTATTATGTAGATTCATTGTACTACTGCTCATAATGGAATATTCGTAAAAACCAGTGTGGTGACGCGTTGGACCGGACGAGATACCAAAAAAACCCGAGTCTTGCTGCGAACGAACGCGGGCACGCACGATTGCAGTCGAAAAACCGCTCGTTTTAGATATCGCGGAACCGATAGGTTGCGACAGCCAGTGTGCTAGTGATAGGTAGAGTAGGCCGAACTCCGAAGCCTTTCTTTTGTTATTGTCGCCCAGCGCGGCCGCCGGCTCGAATAACGGGCACAGTTCGCGCATCGCGAAATGGAATTGTAATCGGCTAGAAGCTTTCTGGTGCTTTTACCTCATGTATATCCCGGCTTTGGAAGGGCGCCGAAGGCGTCGCATGTACCTAGGGCAAGGACGACAGCGCGTTTCTTGCCGCAGCCAAAGCGTTACTCCCCGCCGTCTTTAGAACCTCCCGCTTCACGCGAGCCCCTTTGCGGTCCCCTGGTACCTCCCTCGGAGCGAGGACCGTTCTTGGGACCTTCTCCCTCTTGTTCTGTACTCGCCTCGGAGTCCGTCGCTAGCGCGGTATCTCCGGCGTCAAGAACGATTTGGGTTTCGGAGCAGACCCAGAATAGCGCTTGACATGAACAGGTAATATCGCCGTAGGTACACACGATATCAGGCTCGATATGACACTCTTTTTCCGGTTCCGGCTGCCTTCCTGGACATCCCGCCCAATCGGGCTTTCTACTGCTTTCGCCGGCCTCCTGTTCTGCCGCATCCAAGGCCACGGTTCCGGCGCCGCTTTCGCTGTTATCCATAACAATAGCCGCATCGGCAGTCGCGTTGATCGCATTATTTTCACTATTGATACCCGCCGCTCCCGTCGGCAAAGCGCTTTCGCCGGTGGTAGAAGCCGCAGAGGATGTACCGGCGCTGCCGTAACCACTTATTCCGGCGGAACCGGGCGAATTCACCGATGCTTCTACCGTCGCGTCTAACCAAACGCCAATTCGATCTCGATCGCCGCAAGCGAAAAGAAAAACCGATAATAAAAATAGAGTATATAGTCGATGTAAATTTATCGACATACCTTTCTCCTTTTCACCTTCAATAAGGCTGTGAACGGATCTAACTTTGATATCTTTTTCGCGAGTCTAAATAATCGTAACCGAGCACCGATGGATTGCGGTATCACAAAAGTCGGCGCAACAATCCTCGGGCGTATCGCAATATCCACCGAGCGGTTGGCACTCTGAGTCGTTGGGGTGACACGAGCCTTTGATACAGCGGCCTTCGCAGCAGTCCGCGTCGGCCGTACAAGCGCCCTGTAGGGGCACGCAGTTTGGTCCGCAGACGAGATTGCCGTCGGCATCGGGGAGACACAATTGGCTGCAACATTCGTCCGCCATCGTACAAGTTTGCCCATCGGGCAGGCACTCGGTGGTCGTACCCTTGGTAAAGCAGCGGCTCACTCCGAGGAACGTCGGCTTACATAATCGGAGCCCACCGGTCGCGCCCTGAGGGCAGCAATTCGCCGACTGACCTGTCCAACAAACCTCTCCAGGAGCCATACAGCCGGCCGGCTTAATACAACGATTGATTCCGGTATCGCCGTAGGGTCGGCATAGCGCGCTACAACAGTTATCGTCGGATAGGCACACCTCGCCGATCGGTCGACAACCGTTCACGTATTGGCAAACCCTTGTCCCGCTTCCCGGGTCCGCACACGTACCCGAACAGCATTCATGAAACCCGGTACAGGGCTCGCCAGCCGTCTGGCATTGCCTCATTATCGGACAAAATCCATCGCTTCCGCAAGTACCGCTACAGCAATCCCCGTCCGATTCACAGCTCTCTCCTCCGACGCGACAAGTTTCCGAAGCCGCGACGCATACACGTTGTAGACCGTCCGAGAGAGACTCACAACGACCCGAGCAGCACTCAGCCGAGGCCGAACACTCGGCTCCGTTCTTGGAGCACATTCCGGTCGGCCCGAGACACAATCCTTCCTCGCAGCGGCTAAAACAGCATTCGGTATTTTCGCGACACAACCCGCCGACTTCGATACAATCGGCCGAACCCGAATCGCTCGTCGTCGTCTTGCTCGTCATCGAATCGCCATTCTTCGAACCGACCCCAGCCTCTATTTCGCGATCCGCATTCTCCTGATCGTCCTCATCCGACGTAGAACAAGCAACGACAACCGCGATAAAGCACGAGATCATTCCTACTCGGAGCGTGTACCTACTATCTATCCGGTCCATCACCGTCCTCCTGTCGAAAGACAAACCAGGTGGATACGGAACGAGCACGAACCGTGCCACGATTGCACTGCGGGATGTATCGGCAAAAAACAATGATTCACCTACAACACACCTCTTGTCTTTCCACTATTGACCTATCGAACTCGACCACTTCGTCGAGCACGATCGACTAAATCGTCGAGTCCGAGCGCGGTCGATGGGACTCGTCTGATTTTCTCGATTTGGGGATCGGGATCCGCTTTTCTAGACTATTTACGCATGGCTTGCGCTATCGGCTAGTAGCGAAATAGCACCCGGCCGAAAAGACAACTATCGTCAACCGGAGCAGGGGCATCCGGGCCGAGATCGTAAACGCTATCGTGGATCTGTAGCACGAGCGAAAACTGTACCGGACCGAACGTGGCGATGATCGCGGGCTCATGGATAATCAAGTCTTGGACATCGTCGACCAGATCGTCCGGGTCGAGGTAGCCGAAACGATAGCGCAGCACGAGCCATTGAACGACGCGGAATGATAACTCTATATTAAAGCCTTCCCGAAGCGAGGCATAGTAGAATAAAACGCCGGTTCTCACATTTCTGCCCGGAAGCATGACTTCCGCCCAGGCGATCTCTCCGCGCAGCCGCAGGTCGCGCAGCACGGGTAGCGGAATTAATCCATAACCGAAATCGATGTCGGCGCCGTAAATGAGCATGAACTGTTCGTCGACGGGAAGCTCTTCCGCCTCTAGCTCCTTCTCATATTCATTCCAGATATCGAGGTACCAACTGGTGCCGATAGTCAGCGCGCTACCGATATGCAGAGCGGGCCGAACTCCGACGCCTTTCATTTTGTTATTGTCGCCCAGCGGGCCGCCGGCTCGAACAAAAGGCACCGCCCCCAGCTCACTCGAGGTTTCTTGAAAACCGTTGATCACCCAGGCTGAGTAGTCAAAACTGAGCAAATCGCCGTCGTATACCAGATGTTTGAACGCCAGCCCGTAATCGGCCCATATCGTCGGTAGAAACAGGTTCTGTTTATCTACGCGTCCGCCTATCAGGTGATGAAATTCGTTTTGTCCGAAAGGAACCAAAACCTTGCCGAGACGCAGCTCGGCGGTTTGTCCGAAATTGAAAACGATCTCAAAAAATTGCGGCTCGGGCGATACATCCGTTCGGAAACTCAGCCAGTCCGTGGCGGTAAGCTCCAATACGACATAGGCGTGGTCTCGCGTGAATTGAAATGTCTCGGTTTCAAACTCATATTCCAATAAGAGGTCGAAAAAAAGCTTGAACCGAAAGGGAATAATTCGTGTGTCCGCCGCCCGCGATCCGGGGTGACCCGGCGGATGAGCCGGCGTCTCGGCGTCGTCGAGCTGCTCGAGGTCGATTTCCTCTTCGCCTTTTTCCGTTAGGGTGTTTGGGCTTTCCTTTGCCTCTGACGAGCCCGCCGGCGGCGCGAGGGAACCCTCTTGGTCGCTTTGCTCAACCTCGTCACCTTCTTCACCCGCGCGCCCGGCGTTCTTGGTCTGCGCAACTGCCGAGGCGTCGAGCAAAAACAGCGATATCAAAAGGATAGGATAGACAGCGATGCTTAGAACCTTCATGGTTTGTACCTCGAGATGGTTTAGTGATAGTGTTTACTCTCTTTATCACCGGGAAGTATCGGCTTTGGATCTCGAACCAAGACCGCGGGCGTGCCTACACCGTTGGCGGTAAGGGTTAAAGCCGGCTTGCCGATCACCATCAGACCGCAAGGCCTTACGCACAGACCGCAGCCGATGCAACGGGAATAGTCCACCGCCGTCGGCCGTACGGGTTGCGCTTCCCAATCGACGATAATCGCTCGGTTGGGGCAGACTTCAACGCATTTCAAACAGGGCTTGACCGCGTCCCGCGCGTAACTGATGCATTGCTCTTGATCAAATACCGCCTGTCCCATTTTTACCGACCACTTCTGTTGTCGCAGCGGACCGAATTGTGGAATCGCGCCGGTTGGGCAGACAAGCGAACAAGCATTGCAGTCGTCCCGGCATCCTCCGATTCGCGCCGTGACCGCCGGTGTCCAGATGCCGTAAAAACCGGCTTCGAGTAGTAACGGTTGAAGCGTTCCTGTTGGGCAGCTTCTCACGCATTGTTCGCAGCGCACGCACTGATCCATAAATGCATTCTGATCCGTAACCATGGGAGGGCGGACGATATCCTGGCGGGAATCGACGCCGGCGCGCGCCTCCCGCGAAGCAACGCCGGCTATCGCGCCCGCGCCGAGCGTGACGACAAAAGTTCTGCGGTTCAGATCGACGGTGTTTTCTCGCCGGTCAGGCAGCGGTATTGAAAGCGTGTAGGCAATCGCATCCGCGTGGCAGTTGTTTCGACAATTTAACGATCGGATACACTCCTCCGGGCTTCCCTGTTTGTTGACAGGGCTCGCGCCCATCGCACAGACCTGCTGACAGCTCGGTTGGTCCATTCCCTTACACCCATCACAGCCCTTGAGACGGCGCCGTCTAAAAAGCGAAAAGCGCGCGACGGCTCCGTAGAAGGCTCCGAGCGGGCACAGATACCGGCACCAAAAACGCTGGGTTATTCCGCTCAGGCCGATGATAACGAGCAATATTATAAAAGAAAAAAGAGTCGATTCGCCCGAGGTCGACGGCATCAGTCCAGTGGCGACCGCCCTAAAAAGAATAACCAAGGGGTCGCCCAGATAGACCAATTGAGCGCCGGCTAAAGCGGCGATACAAAGCGCAATAAGGATATAGTATTTAACCCGGCGCCAATAGGCGTCATGCCGAAGTACTGCCGAAACGCGCCCGCGCCATAAGCGACCGACAAGGTCTAAAAGCGTACCGAGAGGACATATCCATCCACAAAAGAACCTGCCGAAGACGAAGGTTAAGCCGACCAAAACTAACGCGTAGAGCGTCTCCGATATCCAGATTCGCGACGCCGCCGTCGCGAGCGTTGATATCAGTGGATCTGTCATCAAAAAAAGATCGGGAGGTATCGCGCCCCATTGCTGATGCGAAGTCTGCCAAAACAGTACTAACCAGAGTCCCAAAAACAGGGCTTGAGACAACCGCCTGTGCCAAACACTTATTTTAGGTATCGTCAATGTTTATCTCGTCTAGATGTCGTGAACGGATTCCGCCGCGCTTATGAGCCAGGGAAGGCCGTATTCCAGAATAACTAACACCGAACCGATCGAAACGTCAATGCGGGCGAATCAACAGACGCGTAAAACATATTGAGCTAAGAGCGTGTTTAATAAGTTCCTCCGCTCGTCTTTCGGGCGGGACGGCCTGATCTGCGGCGTCGCTCGCTCCTCGAAATAGCGCT
>JAFGIB010000388.1 GCA_016929805.1 Deltaproteobacteria bacterium
AAGAGCGTGTTTAATAAGTTCCTCCGCTCGTCTTTCGGGCGGGACGGCCTGATCTGCGGCGTCGCTCGCTCCTCGAAATAGCGCTGCGAGTCCTTTGTCGCGGCTCCTTGCATCTTGGACCGTCGCGCTCCCGAAATACTCGGTCGGACCTTATTAAACACGCTCTAATCCGCCGAGCGGCCCCCGACGGAATACGGATCGACGTGGATGTTGATGTCACTCAACTCGCCGACTTCCTTGCGAATCGCCTCCTCCAGCTCGGTGCAAAGGTCGTGCGCCCGGCCGAGGCTTTCTTCGTCTTCAAGCGCACAATGCATATTCAGGGACAGCTTGCTCCGGGAACGTCTGATGGCGATTCGATGGCATTGCTTAATCTGCTGAAAACTCGCGATGATCGCCTTAATCCGCTCTACCGTTTTTTGGTGGCTCGCGGTGACGTCATCGCCGATGGCCACCTCTGAGTTAAGGGTTTCGATATGCGTGTTTATCTCGTGTATCGCAAGCTCCCGTTTCGCGTTTCGCTCGAATTCGTCCACTAGGTCGTGCGCTTGCTTGACCGTCAGCTTGGGATCGAGCTCAAGGTGAAGGTTGACGTTGGTATCAGCGCCGACTTTTTGAACCTCAACTTGATGCACGCCTTTAATCCCCTTTACCTTTAGAGCGGTGAGGCCGATCTTGCTCGCGAGGCATTCGTCAGGGCTTTCGGAGGGATTGACCTGCACCATGACATCCGCTTGCTCCAGAACCTCGCGCGTCCGAGATTCGACCTCGGCTACGACGCCGCGAGAAGAATCGAGAGGCATATGCCGATCCATCGAGACCTTCACGTCGACAAAAGCGTTCGGACCCGCGGTTCTAACCCGTACACGTTCCAAGGTAACGCCTGAAATTTCGCCGATCTTTTCCGCGATTTCTTCCGTTTTTCCCTCGGGCGCTCTATCCACCAAGTTGTCGTAGGTTCGCTTGCCGAGCTTAAGCGAGATAATCATGATCCAAATCGCGACGCCGATGGCGGCGAGCGGGTCTCCCAGGGGAAAGCCGAGCTTTACGAACACCAGGCCGGCGATCACCACGAGCGAGCTGAGAATATCGCTGGAAAAATGAAGCGCGTCCGCTTCCAACGCCTGCGAATTATATTGTTTCGCGGCTCGATAAAGCGCGCGCGAGCGAGAGATATCGACCGCGATGGAGACGCCCATCACCAAGAAAGCGGCCCAGGTGGCTTCGACCTCAACGCTACGCAAAAAGATTCGTTCCAGCGCCTCCCACAAGATCCAGACGCAAGTGAGCAACAGAAGTAACGTCTCTATAAGCGCGGAGAAATTCTCGATCTTCCCGTGTCCGAAAGGATGGTCGCGATCCGCGGGCTTCGCCGATGTAACCACCGCGAACATGGTGATCGCCGCGGCGACGAAATCAAGCCCGGAGTGCAATGCCTCGGAGAGAATACCCAGGCTGTTGGTGACGATGCCGACGTAGAGCTTAAACAACAGCAAGAAGACCGCGGCCACCACCGAGGTGAATGCAACCCGTTTCTTCGGGTCGATGCTCATCTTTTTAAACCTCTATTCGCCTTGCCGAAAGCCACTTGAGCAACCATCTCGCAACGCCGCCGGGATGTCAACCGCCTGGACGCGGCGCGAGCCGAAGCGCGCTTCTTATCGCTTGGTAAGGGAAAGCTATCTTTTCGAATAAGTCGATCAAAGACCGTCGGGAGTACAATCCAACGCGGCTTTCCTTAATACCGCGAGGACGCTAATCGCAACGCGAGACAGGGAGTCGTTAAAACCGCGGGCTCGCTCGCACGGCTCGCTTGGTTTTCGAACAGGCCGATCGCTTCAAGGCGGGTCGTACGACTTGCCAACTCATCGGTGCGTGATTACGTTTACTTAGAACGATCGATTGCCAAAGGCGACTATCGCGAGGTTGAAAAGCTATGATGGTCAAGCTCAAAGTAACCGGAATGAGCTGCAACCACTGCGTGGCGGCTGTAACAGAAGCGCTTCGAGCCGTGCCCGAGGTGAAAGCGGTGGCGGTGGATTTAGGCGAAGGCGAAGCGACCGTCGAGGGCGCGGCCACGGCGGCTGAGTTGATTAAAGCGATCATCGATGAGGGCTATGGAGCCGAGGAGATCTCCGTGTGAACGCCGAGGAGCGCGAGCCGATTGTCTGCGCCGCGCCCGAGATCTCTTCAGTAACAGCGTCTGACGTTAGGCATGCGGATTTCGGTGACAGCGCCGTGGACGGCGCCGAGGTCGAGGTCAAGCTCGGCGTGCGTGGAATGACCTGCGCGGCTTGCGTGAGGCGGGTCGAGCGGGCGATAAACAAGTTGCCCGGCGTGAAATCCGCCTCTGTAAACCTCGCGACCGAACGGGCAAAGGTGGACCTTAACCCCGCGTTGGTGACGGTTGCGCGTATTAAGAACGCGATCGACCAGGCCGGATATGAGGCGATCGACATCGCGACCGCGCGACCTGAAAGCGAGATCGATCTCGTTCGATTTCGGCGCGAGCTTGTCGTCGCCGCGATTTTCACCGTACCGGTCGTGGCGATCGCGATGCTGCCGATGGCGTCGGAAACGATGCGCGCTTTTCTGGTTACCCCCCTTTGGAGCTGGTTGTCGCTGGTTCTCGCCTCGGTTGTGCAGCTCTACTCGGGCCGCCGATTTTACCGCGCTGGCGTCTCCGCGCTACGACACAAGAGCCCGGACATGAACACGCTGGTGATGCTCGGTTCGTCCGCGGCATATTTATATTCACTACTCGCTCTGGCCGCGCCCCGGCTCTTTCCGCCCGGTACGGCGCACCTCTATTTCGAAGCCTCTTGCACCATCATCAGCTTGATCCTGTTGGGCAAATATTTGGAAGCAAAGAGCCGCGGCAAGGCTTCGCAAGCTATCCGCAGGTTGCTCGAGCTAGAGCCGCGCACGGCGCGAGTCATACGCGGCGGCGTAGAGGTCGAGCTCGAGGCGGCGCAAGTCGTCCCCGGGGATCTCGTCCGCGTTCGTCCGGGCGAGCGGCTGGCGGTCGACGGAGTCATTATCGAGGGCGAGAGCTACATCGACCAGTCGATGCTCACCGGCGAGAGCATACCTGTAGTAAAGCGAGTGGGCGACGAGGTCATCGGCGGCAGCGTCAACCATAGAGGCGCTTTTGTCTTTCGCGCGACGCGGGTCGGCGCGACCACCGTGCTCGCGCAGATCATCAGGTTAGTAGAGGCGACCCAAAACGAAAAACCTCCGATTCAGGCCTTGGCCGATCGCATCGCCGCGGTTTTCGTGCCCGCGGTCATGATCATCGCCACGGTCACCGTGGCTCTTTGGTTGCTTTTCGGACCCGCGCCCACGCTGAGCTACGCGCTGGTCGCCGGCGTTTCGGTGTTGGTCATCGCCTGCCCCTGCGCCATGGGCTTGGCGACTCCGGCGGCGATCATGGTCGCCAGCGGAAAGGCGGCCGAGCTCGGCATACTCTTTCGCAAGGGCACAGCCTTTGAGGCGCTCGCGAAAGTCGACACCGTCGTTCTCGACAAAACCGGAACCATCACCCAAGGAACGCCGGTTCTTACGGATATCAGAGCTTTTAGCGTGCAAGAGCGCGAGGCCCTGCGCCTGGTGGCTTCGCTCGAAGCCAACAGCGAGCATCCGATCGCGCAGGCGGTCGTATCAGCGGCGAAGGCGCGCGGTATCGATCTCGCTTCAGTACAAGGATTTGTCGCGGAGCCCGGCTACGGCGTACGAGCCGAGTTGGAGGGGCGGACAATACGCGTCGGCTCGGAAAGATATGTCAGAGGTTTTATCGGAGAGTCAGCCTGCGCGGTCGGGCAAGCGATGGCCGCGGCGGGAAAGACGGTTCTGTACGGCGAGCGGCAGGGCGAGCTATTCGCGGTTTTAGCTGTTTCCGACCCGCCCAAGGCGGGCTCGAAAGAGGCCGTGGCTCGTTTTCGCTCACTCGGGTTGCGCGTGACCATGCTGACCGGAGACAATGCGCAGTCCGCGAAAGCCGTGGGCCGCGAGGTCGGCATAGAGGAGGTGCTCGCCGAGGTCATGCCCGCCGAAAAAGCGGGGGCGGTCCGCGCGTTACAGTCTAGCAAGGCGAAAGTCGCCTTTATTGGAGACGGCATCAACGACGCGCCCGCCTTGGCGCAGGCGGACGCGGGCCTCGCCATCGGAACCGGAACCGACATTGCCGTCGAGTCCGCCGACGTCGTCTTGATGAGCGGCGACCTCAGAAGCGCGGTCAACGCGGTCGCTCTCGCGAGGCGAACCGTGAGAACCATCGTTCTAAATTTCATTTGGGCCTATGGTTATAACGTGTTGCTAATTCCGGTGGCGGCCGGCGCGCTCTTTCCCTTGTTCGGCGTGCTGCTCTCGCCCATGGTCGCGGCTGCGGCGATGAGCGTTTCAAGCCTCTTCGTGTTGACCAACAGCCTGAGATTGCGCCGCTTTCGCTCGGCGCTGAGTTGACCTCGACGCTGCAAAAAAAAACCGCCCGGCAGCCCGGCCGCAACAGACTATTTCGCAGTCGATCCAACCTCGGCCGCGAGCCATTTTCGAAGGATTAGCTCGATTTGCCAGCCACAGTAGATCTCTTCTCCGGCAACGGCCGAAAAGCGCGTAACAGCCGACGAGCCCAAATCGGTTTTGAGCTTCCCGCATAGATAATTAATACAAAACGAATCGCGGGCTATGAGCTTACAACCCCGCTCGCCGAGAAAGTAGCAGTTGCCCTCTATTTCTCGCTTCTCGGGCAGCGGGGCTTTTAGCAAGAGATTGACGAGCAGTGCGACCCGGTCATAGCAGTTCTCGATTTCTCGAAAGCAGCAGCTTCCGGCTTTTTTCGCGCACGCGCTACAGGCGCCGGCGATACCGATTTCCCGCATGCTTCGATCCGTGCGCTCGATGCACTCACGGTAGCGCGCGAGCTTGTGCGACAAGCTTTGATGGCTCGATAAAACCCGCTGATGAACGCCATACAGCCTTCGCGCTTCCGAAATTTCCTCTTCTATCGCGTCGCGCATCGACCTGATGTGGCAAAAAAACCGCCGGCGTCAACCGTTTCGTCCCAAGCTTTCTTTACGCCGTTTTTTCTCTAGCTCGACGGTTTTCGCTTCGTACGGTTGCATTGCGATACGCTTGGTTGACCGACGACCTTTTGCACTTCATTTATTCGAGGCGATTTCTTCGCGACTGACCGGCAATGCCTCAATATCCAAAGCTACGTTGTGCGCCGCTCGATCCGCCCTTTCGAATCGTCTTGGTCGAGCCCGAGATCCCCCAGAATACAGGTTCCATCGCGCGAACTTGCGCGGCCACCCGAAGCCCGCTTTACCTGATCGAGCCACTCGGTTTTCGCATCGATGAGCAAGCGGTGAGGCGGGCGGGCTTGGACTATTGGCATCTCGTCGATCTACACCTTTACCCGAGCTTCGAGGCTTTTAAGGCGGATAACCCGCGAACGCCGCTACATCTCTTCAGCTCCGGATCGAGCCGCAGCTATTTGGATGCTGGTTTTCGCCCCGGCGATGCCCTGGTCTTCGGCCGAGAATCGGTCGGGCTGCCGCGCGAGCTACTCGCCGCCTATCCGGATCGCGTCTGGGCGATTCCGACGAGCGGCCACGTGCGCAGCATCAATCTTTCCAACGCCGTGGCGATCGTTCTCTTCGAGGCTCTACGGCGCAACCGCGCGTTGTCTCCGAATTTTATCGAGTAATCTCGGACCATACGAGAATCACGAGACTCAGAAGCGACGTCGAAGCGGGGCCTTAGCGGGCTATTACGCGAACAGCGTCGCGCGATCGCGAAACATCGGTCGTGTTTTACCCCCCGGAAAAACCGAATTTATTTCGACCTCGTACATTGGTAAAATTATCCCTATGTGATAATGCACAAAGGCCACCGGGAGTATTCCCGATGGCCTTTGGTTGTTTGTTTATACCTTATAGATGACTATAGACTGACCGCCCCGAGCACCGAGACCGCGGCTTCAGCACTTCCCGCAAGCTCGGCGACTCCGCCTTCGACCGTTGTAACCGCTGACGGTAGCTCCTGGAGAGCGCAACCGGCGCCGATCTTAAGCTTTAGGCTCGCGTCGGCTTTCAAATTGTCTACCACGCCCTTGACCGCTCCCTCGGCCGCGGCCGCCAACCCGGCGCCCGCGTCGAGCACGGCTTCAGCCTCGGCTTGCGCGGCCAACATCGCCGAGACGTTCGCCTTGAAGCCCTGCAGCCACGCCTTGAACTCGGCCTGAGCGTCTACATCTCCTTCAAGCTCGGCGCTCCAATTCCAGACGACTTCCAGCGATGGGGGCGTACACTCCATGCTGACCGAGGCCTGAGCCTTAACGTTGGCCTCGCACTCGGCCTTGACTTCAGGAGGCGTGACCTCCCCGTTACACCTTCCCTCGCATTGAACAGAAGCGTTGGCTTCTGCTTTACACTCGACTTTTGCGCCCGCTTCACACGAGCCTGACGGAGGCGTGTACTCGCACTCGCCCTCGCACTTACCCGAACATTCTCCGCCCGCGCTCAGTTGGCATTCGCCTTGGCAGTTTCCCTCGCACTTACCCGAGCATTTTCCACTGGCGTCCTTCACGCTGCAAGAACCATCGCATTCGCCGCGGCAGGTGCCCTCGCAAGAGGCCGCGGCTTCAAGCCGGCACGAGCCCGTGCAAGAACCTTCGCATACGAGAGAAGGCGCCGTGCCCTTACAGACGAGCTTCGCGGAGCCTTCACACGAGGCCTCCGCGCTCGCTTCAACCTCACAACTACCCTTACATTCTACCGACGCCGAAGGCGGCGTTACGCTACCTTCACATTTGGCTTGTGCGTCCAATACGGCTTCCGCCGAGATCTGACATTGCGCGGGCTGTGCTTTTACTTCAATTCCTCCTGACACGGCGCCCTCGATTTTCGCCTCGACCGCGGCCTTGATGTCGGCCCCGGCCGCGCCCGGCTCTAAACCGACTGACACCGCTATGGCGTCCAAGCTCGCATTTAACTTACCGGCGATACGAGCGGTCGCCTTGTTGAACTCGACTACCGCGGTAAAAAAGCCGTCGACCTCGGCGATGCCGGAAATCGAGGCATTGCCCTCGGCCACACCTGTCGCGGAACAGGTGAGACCGCACTCCTCCGCAAGCTCATCTAATCCGAGAGCTTCCGTTGCTTTATCGCATCCCTGCATGGAAACCACGCAAAAGATTGCGACAAGACCTATACCTATTAGTCCATAATTAAAGCGTTTCATATTTGCCCTATCTCCTCCGTTGGGATTCGGTTGTATGTTAAAAGCCTTTCCAAGGAATGGAATGACTAGACGGCAGACCGGTTAGTATATTTTCACATCCCTGGTTTTGAGGCAATACGTTGATTTTTCGCCATTTTATATGGCGGACCTAAAAGTTTCTAGAAATCTGTAACGAGATAATAAAAGAATTACGCTGTAACCAAAACTTTCGTGTAGAACGGTTGATATCAATGGCCGCTTTCTCGCGCCTACGTTATTCATGAATTTCTTAGTGATAGTCGGGGTACGGGCTGGAAAGAAGCAGAAGCAAGGTCTATCGTCCCGCTCGAATATCGCTTTTTTTTCTTGGAGCTCATCATGTGGACGATTCTACGAAAACCACTTGTTTTAGCCCTTTTTTCTTTTCTGGTTTCTCTTTCTTCAGTGGCGCAAGCGGCAACCCGAGGCTGCTTCTCGCTTCCGGATGAGGAGGAAGCCGGCCTTAATATGCGAGCCAGCTCGTCGCGGCGCGTGACGCTGGCTTCTCGGATATTGACCGATAAGCAGTGCGAGTATGCCCTCTCTCCGGATGGCCCTTGGTCTGGTGATAGTATTATCGCCAAGTCTGGGGAGACCGACTTCGTGGGTTTGGCGGCAGAGCTTCAGAAGAAGCTAAAAGGGTACTTTCCCGAGCGGATCAACACGGTTTTCGCGCGTCAAAAAGCGGCCAAGAAGATCGCTTCCCAGGTCAACATCGAATCGGTTTTTCTGGCGAGCTGTACGGAGTATCTGTTGAGCGAGGGTCGAGGGTTTACCCTAAGCGTGCCGATTGAGACACAAAAACCAACGATTACGCGTAGTTCCGGAGAAGATGAGTGTGGTGTTCCCAAGCTCTCGCTACACTTTTTGCCGATCCAATACGATGCCTCTTTAGATCTCATCAGCTCCGGGCCTTGGGCCTCCACGCTTCAGAGCACGAAAGACAAAATCACGCTCGACCCTGGAGGATGGGCGATCTACGCGGCACGGACCGAGAGCCCGACCGGCTACCTCATAGGCCGCATCCACAGCACGAGCTCGCTTACGCCTCTTCGAATTGGAATGCGCTCCTTTGCCGCGAAAACCGCGCAAAAACCCTGGCTGCGCCCGGCTTGGCACGGCGGATCGTTCAGGCTTGAGCCCGCGACAGAGGGGCTATTACAAAGCGACAACTGGGCCGAGCTCAGGACCGCGGCCGCGGCAAACGCCTTGTGGTTGGCGAGAAGCAATCCGGCGGAGAGGGAACCGACACCCGTCGGACGGTTGATCTTGGCCGACGACGGCAAGGCGGTGGCGTTGCCAACCGATACCGTAACCGAGCTCATGGTAGATCGATACGGCGAGCCCGGCCGTTATCTCGTGCCGACGTTGGACGATTGGCAAGCGGTCAGTCAAGGGCTCGAGGTGTGTCTCGCGCCCCGATACCAGCCCGATGCGGCGCTCCAGCCGGTGAGTCGCTTACCCTCGGGCTCTTCTTGTGTCGGCCTTGGGGCCATGACCGAGCCCATGACTATCCAAGCTGCCGGAGGCGCTCTCTCGGGTCAGATCTGCTTGAGTCAAGGGACGAGCGTCATGACGGCGTTCAACGCGAGACGCGGTTCCGAGCAGAAAGAGAGCTGCGTAACATTCGCGACCCAGGCGAGCGGCGCCGCCAAGCCCGATTTTCTCATCGCTTCGATCGGCGACAGCGTTTATTTCTCCGGGTCCGGCAGCTCGAGGCTCTTTATTTGCACGGACAATCGATGCGCGAGTATGCCGCAAGGCAACACGCGCGTCGTATTGGACAAACCGGGCTTGGTGGAGGTGCGTCTCGCGGAGAGCCGCGATCAGGCCAATTCGATTCAGGGGCTAACGCTGCTACGGCTGGGCGTGATCGATCCCGCCACCGAATGGCATCCGGTCGGTTTATATACATCGAATAAGCCGCCGCCTTCCAATCGCTGGACCATGCTGGAGTACGACGAGGAGGATGTGTTTACTTACATTCGACGCGATCAAGAGCTGAGGTTTCGTTTTTCCACCTCGTCGACCGTGCCCGCTGCTTTCAACGCGAGAACCGATCTCCCGTCGCAGATCACGCAGGACATTCCGGTGATCGGGCATGAAAAGGGAAAGTTTCCCGGAACCAAACCCTCGACTTTTGTCGCCCTGGTCACCGAGGACGAAAAATGTCCGGCGGAGCCGGCCGCGAAATTCCGCCGCTCTGCCCAGGTCAATCCGGATGATCTGTTGATCGACCAGGTTTTTTACGTGCACCTGGCTCAGTACCATGGAGAGGACCAACCCTATCGCTGCATCTCCCGCGCGGCTTTTCGCGTCGCGGAGCGTTGGTCGATTTCGGCGAGCAGCATCGTTCGACTGGGGCTTCTCGGCGATACGCAAGCGGTACTGTTCGTCACGCGCGAGGCCGCGCTCGGGTTGGCTTTACCCTTGGGCTACGCCTATCTGCGTCTGATTTACGGCGTGGGCATCGACGCGTCGCTCTCGTTGACCGCGGCGAGCACGCTGTTGGAGGACGACGCCCTTTTGACCCGCGCCGGGTTGGGTCTGTCCGCGGCCCTGGTCTGGGGTCCCGAGGCTTTTGCGCCCCGGCTGGTCTCGATCGGGGGAATGTTGCACGCGGCGACGGGGACGGATGACGAGCCGTTGGCAAGTCTCTATTTCGCGCTAAATCTTGCGACTTTAATCGATATGGCAGGCGGTCGATGAGTATGAATCGAGTCAATCAAAGCCAAAGCCGAGGATCGCGCGCGGTCAAGCAGAGGGTGGGTTTACAGACGCTTCTGCTCGCGGTCGCGTGTTTCCCTGCTTGCGCGCATCAGGCTTATCCGGCGCCTGCGCCGCGGCCGATCGAAGCAAACGACAAGCCGGCCGCGATTGCCGACGATCCGGGGGATGTCCCTCAGGTCCAAGGGATGGAGAACCGCTGCCGCGTCAGATTGAGCAGCGAAACCGCAAAGGCTTCCCTGGCCGCGCTCGATCGGGTCCACGAGGTGCTCGGCGCGAGCTGCAATCTTGAAACCGTGGACCACGACCCCATGCACTGGTTGTTACGCTGCCGTTCGGATGCCTTGTTCGAGAGCGGGCGCTACGAGCTCTCGTCAAAAAAACAATCCTGCGCGGAGCTACAAAACAAGAGCGTCACCCCCTGGGAGTGCGTGGGCGCGGTGTTGGAAAAGCTATTCAAGTCCTCGGATGCCGGAGCGCTTAGGCGTTTGAGCCTGGCGGTCGTCGGCCACGTCGATATGCAGCCCATCAACCCGCGCAGCGATTCGCACCTGTGCCTGGCGCTTCAGAGCTATTTTGGCTATGAGCCCGAGCCCGCCTGGGTCCCGGTGCCCGCGGAGGCGCAGGAGCAGGAGCGGCAATACGCGAATAACCAGCTCGCGTGGTGTCGCGCGGCCAGCGTAGCCGAGCAGATCAGCATCGGCATGGGCCGCACCAACGACGTCAAGAGCTGGGCGAATCGCGAGCTCGCGGTGCTCGGATTGGGAACGAGCTGGCTGAGGTCGCAACCCGACGGCGTGTGTCCTAATCACGGGCAGAGCTGGCAGGAGCGTAAAGACTGCGCCGACGCCCGCAGAGTCGATCTCTTGATTCGCTTCGAGCCGCGCGTCGAAACCGCGCAATCGACCTGCGACGTTCAGGGCGACGACCCGGCGACCGCGCTTTACTGCCTTCAGCAGTGCTCGGAGCAAGTGGCGGTGGGCAGCAGCGCGGGCAGCGGGACGAGCGCCGAAAGCGTTCCTCTCTTCTTGGACGCGCCCGCCAAGAAGAGCGAAGCCTTACCCGACGGCTGGTATCTCAAGCGTCTACCTGAATCACCCGATCGCCGCCTCGATTTGGATCGGGTCTGCGATACGCTTTCGGTGAAAAGACTATAGAACAAACGCCGTTCGCGCTACTCGAGGGCGGCTAGCACATTTTTACAGTTGACGAACCTGTCGCTGTTGCGAAAGACGCAAAACGTGACCTCGCTTTTTGACGTTTTGCAGTAGTCGGCAACTTTACTCAACGATTCCTGATCGTAACGGGAACGATATCCGGATGGGCCCGGCATCCGGACGTAGCACAGCGCGTTCATCTGTGCCGGCTCCTCTTTTAGAGGATTAAAAGCAACGGATATTTCCCGGCTCTTCAGCGTTGATTCTATCTGTTCCATCGACCAGCTCGGTAGATCCAACACCGGTTGGGGAAACCCCTCGGGAAGCGATTGAAAGTAGCTGCGAATCTTGCTCCGGTTCGGTCGAGTGGGACCGAACTCCGAATCTCCGACAAAGACGACCGCGAGGGCGTTGAGCTTTTCGGCAAAGCGCTTGACCTCGTGTAGGGCGGCGTTGTTCTCTTGGTTGACGGCAAAACCCGAATTCGCGATTATCCTCGGAGCGAGAACCGTAAACGCGGCGCCTCGCGGCGCCTCCCGGAGCCACCTTCGCGTCGTGCCTTCACCGGGTATGCCGAGCTCGGTGTCCGAGATCTCAACCGCGTTGAGCTCTTCGAAGTAGCGACTCACCGGAACCGGAAAACCTGAGCATGCGACGAAAATCATGGGAGCGAAGTATACTGTTTTATTAGGGCTTCGAAAACCGCGTATTATAGTCGCGTCCTTTTACGGCACACAATAGTATTGTAACCGTTCAGGGGGGTACTGCTGTTTGACTACGACGGCGGCCGATTCATCCCGTAAAACCGGCTTTCGTCCTCGCGCCGGCTCGT
>JAFGIB010000389.1 GCA_016929805.1 Deltaproteobacteria bacterium
ACGAGCCGGCGCGAGGACGAAAGCCGGTTTTACGGGATGAAATGGCCGCCGTCGTAGTCAAACAGCAGTACCCCCCTGAACGGTTACTAATAAGGAGACGATGTAACGAGGCGGTCTTGACCGCGAAACTGAAAGGCATGGATCGGAAATCGAGACTTTCTCTGTTTCCACTATTGACCCTCTAAGCTGCACCGCTGGAAGAGATTATTCGTCGGATCACGCTGAAAAACGGACCGAATATAGAATGATAATCAGTGGATTAATCGCATTGCGGGCCTTTTATAGACTAGCCATGAGTAGGCGTCGTGATTAAGATGAAAACCGTAGACAAAGAGTACAAAACGACCTCATGCGCTAGAGGAACCTACTTTTTTCTTGAGATGGTGATTCGTGAAAAACGTGAAAAACAACAATAAAGAGGCAAACCTCAATAAAAACGACGACAATTCGATAAGAACGAAAAATTCCGAGATTTCTACGGTCGATCCAGAGGAGGGGAGCACGGAGGAAAACAAGGTAATAGTAGAAGTTAAGGAAAAAGTGGCCGATGTATCAGGGGGGATTGAAGAAGCCGAGCAGAGCGGAGAGTCCGGGGAGAACGCTGAAGAAAGCCTTGCTGGCGAAATTGATCCGTTAACCGAAGAGCGGGACAAATTAAAGGATCAGCTTCTACGAATGGCGGCGGATTTTGACAATTTTCGCAAGCGCACGCGACGGGATATAGAAGAGGTGAAAGTTCGTGCTCGGGAGGACCTTCTGCGCGAGCTATTGCCCGTTTTTGACAATTTGAGAAGAGCGATTTCCGCTTCGAGTGAAGTGCAAAATACCGACTCCGTTATCGAGGGTGTGCAAATGGTTCTCAAGCTCTTCGAAGACACGGGTGAACGACTAGGCCTGGAAAGAATCGAATCACTTGGTCAACGCTTTGATCCCGCCATACACGACGCGCTTCAACAGATCGAGACCTCGGAATATCAACCCGGCACTATCGTTTCGGAGATTACGCCCGGGTATCTTTTTGGAAAGCGATTGCTAAGAGCGGCGTTGGTAGTGGTCGCGCGTGCGCCGAAACAGGCTGAAACGAACGAGAGTACAGACTCGGCGAAGGACGGTCCTGAAGAAGAGACCCCCCTAGAAGAGGGATCCGACCCGGAATCGAACAACCAATCGCATAATGACGCCTCACAGGAGCCGCGTGCTGTCGAACGGGATAGGGACTGATAATGGGATTGGTAATCGGTATTGATCTCGGCACGACGAATAGTTGTGTCGCCGTCGTAGAAAACAACGATCCGGTGGTTATCCCGAATGCGGACGGCGCTCGTACGACCGCGTCGGTGATCGGCTTTATAAACTCCAACGAACGCCGCGTCGGGCAAACCGCGAAGCGCCAGGCCGTGACCAATCCTGAGAATACGATTCATGGGGTCAAACGCCTGATGGGACAGAGGTTTGACTCGGAAGAGGCGATCAACCATCGAAAACACGTTGCGTATAAAGTCGTGTGCGCCGAGAACGGCGATGCGTGGGTTCAGGTAAACGACAAGAAGTATTCACCGCCTGAAATCTCCGCGATGATTTTAGAGACCATGCGCAATGTCGCTGAAGCCTATCTAGGCACGACGGTTACCGAAGCCGTGGTTACGGTTCCCGCCTATTTTAACGATGCGCAACGCCAGGCGACCAAGGATGCCGGTACCATCGCGGGGTTGGATGTCAAACGCATCATCAACGAGCCCACGGCCGCGGCTATTTCCTATGGTTTTGATAAAAAGAGCAGCGAACGTATCGTCGTCTACGACCTGGGTGGCGGAACTTTTGACGTGTCGATCCTCGAAATTTCAGAGGGGGTTTTTAACGTTCGATCGACCTGCGGAGATACCCATCTCGGAGGAGAGGATTTTGACGCCGCGGTAATCGACCATCTAGCAAAGCGTTTTAAGGAAGATACGGGGATAGACTTGATGAAAGACCGTATCGCGCTGCAACGGCTCAAGGAACAGGCCGAACGAGCGCGGCATGAATTGTCGACTTCGCTGGAAACCGAAATCAATCTGCCTTTTATCGCCTCGGATACCAAGGGACCTAAACATCTGGCGATCACGCTAAAACGCAGTGAGCTGGAGCTCTTGGTTGAAGATCTAGTCGATCGAACGCTGGTCCCCTGCCAACACGCATTAAACGACGCGGGCCTCAAAATAAAGGACATCGACGAGGTTTTATTAGTCGGCGGCATGACCCGTATGCCGCTGGTGCAAAAGAAAGTCACTGATTTTTTCGGCAAGAAGCCCCATCGGGGGGTCAATCCCGACGAGGTTGTCGCTATCGGCGCCGCGTTACAAGGAGCCGCGCTTAGCGGACAGGTCGACGAAGTACTGCTGCTCGACGTCGCTCCGCTTTCGATCGGCGTTGAAACGGGTGGCGGTGTCTTCACAAAGCTTATTGAGCGCAATACCACCATTCCCGTGCGAAAAAGCGAGATTTTTACCACCAGCGTCGACAATCAGTCTTTTGTGCCGATTCATGTTCTGCAGGGTGAACGCGAAATGGCGGCGGACAATCGAACTCTGGCCCGGTTTGAATTGACACCGATTCCGCCGGCGCCGCGCGGAGTACCCCAGATCGAGGTTACCTTTGACATCGATGCTGAAGGAATTCTCCATGTATCCGCCAAGGATTTAGGAACGGGCCGCGAGCAATCGGTCACGGTCGTCGCTTCGAGCGGTTTATCCAACACTCAAATCTCCGAAATGGTTTCCGATGCCGAAAATTATCGACAGAGCGACGTCAAGCGCCGAGAGCTGGCGGAGTTGAGAAATAGCGCGGAAGCCTTGCTTTACACCACCGAGCGCATTGTTGATGAGTGCGCCGATGCGGTCAATCAAACGATCCTCGAAACCGTCAAAGCCGATATCGCCCAGCTTCGCGAGTTGCTGGCGGGAAGCGGAGACGCTATCGCTATTCGAGACGCGCTCCAGCAACTTGAGCTGAGCGCGTATCAAATCGCGGAATCGATGTACAGTGCGAGCGAAGGGGCGAAAAAACCCGATACGACAACTAGCTGAGATGGTTTCTTGTTGCAAAAATATAGCTTGGCGAGAATTCGCTCATGTCTCATGTTACTGCTTGATCGATCGGCGTTGTGGTATGATTGATTTCCTTTAACTTGGTGGGCGCTCGCCGAGCGCCTTTTATTGACGATTGAGGCTGAAAAGGAGAAACGATGTCTGCTTTTAGAATTCGATGCTTACTAGGAATTATGCTCGCTTTTTCCGCCGCCTTTTTCGGTTGCGGAGGCGCCGAGGCCGTACGCGGGGACGATGTGGAAGGTCTGGATCATCAGGCGATGAGCACCGGGCTAGACCGAAGAGACCTACAGAAGATGTTGGATGAAAATTTGCGTGCGCTACAAAGTTCCACCGCGGGCAAACGGTGGACGGCGGAAGACCGCCCGGCGGTTGCGGTCATCCCGATGCGTAATGAAACCTCGGAGCACATCGATAGCGCGCTCGAGGCTTTAATCAGCGATGTTGAAACCAATCTCATCAACTGGGGCGTAGTCCGCGTGATCAGCTTGGAAAACCAGGCGGGGCTGATGGAGGAGATCAGACGCCAATACGCCGGAGGGTTTGATCAGTCACAGGTCGCCACCTGGGGAAAACAGATCGGCGCGCGATATATTATTACCGGTAAGGTTTTCACGACTGACGAACGCTCTGAAGATGTGCGGCGCGTTCAGTATTACATGTTCATGCAAGCGATAGCGGTCGAATCCGGTGAAGTCCTATTCCAGAATAAATCCGCGGTGACGAAAGCGCTGATCAAGTAGAAATCGCCCCGTTTTTACCGACGGTCGACGACAACAGTTTTCGCTAGACCATTGAGAGACCGATTCGCATTCAAGGGTCAACTGACAAAGGTCTAAAAAACGTTGTCGCGTTGAGCGAGGTGACCGAGGGAATCAAGCTGATATGGCGTTAGAGGTTAATGGGTATCATAAGAGCATCGTGTCCCCGGGGGGAGGTAGCCTTCTTCTATTCGGCGTAGTGTTATCGTTGCTATCACTCGTAAGTCAAGGGTGCGCCGGCCACGCGGCCTCCACGTTGGAAGCGCGTTCCGCGTTAGACGCGGGCCGACCTCGACGAGCGATTGAGCTATTGAACGAAAATCTCGATGTGGATAGCGAGGAAGAAAACGTCGAAGATATAGAAGGCGAAAATATTCTCTATATTTTAGACCGATCGACGATTCTTCAGCAGATCGATAAGTATGCGCTTTCGAGCCGTGATCTCGAAATTGCGGACAAACAAATAGAAGTTCTCGATTTTTCCGCCAGCGCGGTTGACGATATCGGAAAGTATCTCTTCTCCGATGACGTCGGTACGTACCGGGCCCCCGCGTACGAGAAGTTGATGATCAACACGATGAATATGATCAACTACCTGGTACGCGGCGACCTCAACGGCGCGCGGGTGGAGGCGCGACGCTTTTCAGTGATGCGAAAATTCATCGCGGAACACGAGGATCAAGGTGAGTCGCTGTCCGGACCGGGAAGCTATTTGGCGGGCTTCATCTTCGAAAAGACCAACAAGCCCGACGACGCGCTTCGATACTATGACGAGGCCTTGCAGTGTTTGCCCTATGGTTCGCTCGAAGAGCCGATTCGCAGGCTCGCCACGCGTGCCGGTTATCGTTCGCCTCGGATAAATCAAATCATCGGAACACAACAAAGCTCGACCGTGGCGCCTCAGCAAAATCAAGACGACGGGCGAGCGGACCTTGTGGTTATCGTGAATTTCGGCCGTGTTCCGGCCAAAATCGCCAGACGTATACCGATCGGCTTAGCTCTTACGTTGGTCAGCGGATATCTCAGCCCGAGCGATCATTCTCGGGCGGCCTATCTCGCGGGACAGGGATTGGTAACCTGGGTCAACTATCCGGAGCTAGGCAAGGCAAAGGGACAATGGGGCATTCCCTATGTCTCGATCGACGGAGCGCCGGTTGCGTTAGACGAGGCCTTCGCCGTGGACGAGGAGGCTAAAAAAGCGTGGGACGAGGCAAAGACGGCGGTGATCGTCTCGGCGATA
>JAFGIB010000390.1 GCA_016929805.1 Deltaproteobacteria bacterium
CCTCCCATCGAGTTTCTATTTACATCTCAGCCGTACAATTCTACTCTTCCCGCATTTCCGTTACGTTTGTATTTACTAATCACTAAAAAAAGCTCTTAAGGTTCTCGTTTTCTCCGCCCCGGGATTTAACGAATATAAGTCACGGTTCAAACCTATAGGAACAGGAGACGAAAACCATGATCAAACTCATGCCTACAAAACATATGTTTCTTTACAATTTGCGCGCGGCTATTCGGATGCGCTTTCGTTCCGACTCAATAGCCGTCCTCGCGGCTGCGGCATTACTACCGGTTTTCGGACTCGGGGCCTGCTTCAACACCTCGCGAGAGCAGGATACCGCGAAATCTCGTAGCTATGGCACTGGCGGAAACAGCGGCGCTGTCCAGAAGGATATTGATCTGGTGTCTCAACCAGCGATAAAGGGCGTCTCGGCTGGTTGGGGCGGAAATGCGGCAACGGCGCCGGGTTTGCCGATAAACGTTGATGCCGAAGAGGTTATTGAGCCTATCGCGGACCCCGGTCCGCTCCTGTGTACGGCTCCCGAGCGTGAGGCCTATAAAGCGACTCGCCAGCAGGACGCGGTCGACGGACAGGCCGACGCCGCTGTCGCCGACGCATCGCTGACTCTTTTCGATCCGGGAAGCGACGGTATGGAGCATACCGTTCTTTTCATCTTCGATAAATCGGGGAGCATGGCGACGAATTGGGACGGCAGGAACAAATGGCACGTCGCCAACGATACCATGATCGCCTCGGTCACGCCTTTTCAGAGCTATCTCTCAGTGGGAGCTATCTTCTTTCCAACCGACGACTCCTGCTCCGTGGCGAGCATCGAAAGTGGGGAACAGATCGATTTTCGAGGGGGGGAGGATTTCCTCGTCGCCTGGGAAGGTTCCATGAGCCGATACTCTGCCGGCGGCGCCACCCCCATGAGCGTCGCTCTTCGTCAAGCTGACCAGGCTATCGCCCGTGCCTGCCGGCTTGGCGTGTTGGAGCGACCGTTCAAGGTCGCTATCCTTACAGATGGGGAGCCGAACTGCGACGGCGACCCGCAAGAGCTCACGCGCTTGCCCGCAAAATGGGCCCAACACGGCATCAAGACCCACGTCATCGGACTTCCAGGCTCCGAATCAGCGCGTGCCATACTCGAGGCCATGGCGAACGCGGGCGGGACCAAAACATTTATCTCCCCTAGCGAGCCGGATGAACTCGAAGATCAAATGATGGCTATCTGCATATGACTTCCTGACTGAAATCGATTGGAACTATTGCGCCGCGTCGTCAGGACGTCCTCTTGCGCCTGTCGACTACGCCGCCTCACGTAAACCTTGGCGGACATAACCGTTGAGGCGCGGCGGGCAGTGTGAGCGAACTGATAGGACGGCTTTCATGACAACAGCCGATTTGAACCGTGGCGCTACGCAAATCGATGCTCTCAGAAATGATAATCAAGTACCGCCTCCTCTGGGGGCGGTAGATGATTGCCGCGTTCCGGGGCGAGCTAGCACCATGCGCCACTCACATCTCGTTGATAATCTTAGGAGCCGCTTTTCCGGGGCGGGCGACGACCGGCCTAAGTAGAGAGCCGCGGTCCGGGGCGGGCGACTATCGTCCGATGCTGATTCATATTAGAGAGCGGCGCTTCGGGGCGGGCGACGATCACAGAATTCTGATTGCGGTCATAGAACGGCGGCGCAAAGCCAGACACTCGATCATAACCATGCCGCCGCTCCGGGGCGAGCGTTGCTAGACGAGCCCCCTCCTCCATTTGAGTCGGGTATTGGTTTGATGGTTGTAGCTATTACGGAACAGAGCCGATGAACAACACGGGCTCTTTGATACTATTATTTGTCGATGACTGGATGATGGGATCCGGATGAGCTGAGAGGTTCACGTCCGGTTCTGAGAGGGCCTGGGGGTGAGATTTCCCCGGGCTACTCACCCATCCTATCTAAAAGCCCTCGCTACGCTGGTCGAGCTAATATGCAGAGTGAAATAACAGGCTAGCAGCTAATTCCTGTTTTGCGCTAGCGATATATGGGCATAAATCGGGATAGTTCCAGATTCGACACCGACGTCAATCGCGCGCGTTACGCTAGTGCGCAGACACCTAAACCCAAGTCTCGGCTCTTGTATAGCCGCGATAATACTAGCCGCAACTTGAAGTTTCGGCCCTATCGGTAACAGAATGATATCGCGTTGATGAACGTACCAAGACGCCAGGCGGTTTATTGCTCGAATCGTTGTAGTGATATCTCTAATACTAGCAGGCTCAACCAACTCAGCGTGCTGAAGTAATTCGTTATTTTCAGTCCGACATCGTTCAGCGCTCTCTTCATTTACACCAGGGTCAGAGTAGAAACACGAGAAATGCTCGATCTGAAATAGATCAACGACAGTGTCTGCGAGTACACCGTCGTAGCCGAGGCCGAGTAAGAGGGCTGGCTCTGCGTCGTATCGCGATCTCCCTTCTAATCCGGCAAGTCCTCTAAGACCATCGAGTTGTTGGCGCCCCGATAATCTATCGCGATATATGCCAGGCACATACGCTAGAACAATATCGCTCACCTTTCCCAGTAATGTCCGGCACGATTCGATCAACAAAGTTCCGTAGATCGCGCGCGGCATAGACGAAATATCAATGAATATTTTCAGTCCGTAGTCCCGACGCTTAAACTCGTCCGAAATCAATTCCCGCCATTGCATTCGCCAGTGTCCATCCCAATTCCTCTTCGCAGGACGACTGCCTAATAAAGATCCTAATTCCAAGCCGTTTTTCAAGTTCCTACTTGCCCAGTGTTGGTTTCGATCTTCGAGTACTTCTACTCTTATCCATTTTTCTACTGCTATTGGACGGAAGGTCGAATTGATAAGCCAAGGGGAGCGCTCTTCGTAACCACAAAACCAACACCCAAGATCATATTGAAATGCTCTCGCTTCTGCCGCCGTCAATGTTTTTGTATCGATCGACATATATTACTCACTCCACCACGGCATTTCTATCTGTCTTAGATTGCTCATCTTGAGCACTTCACCTTGTCGTAACGGAAGTCTATTGGCAACAGCTACAGGGTATCCAAGTCGCATTACAATATCAGTTGCTGGAAACATCGGTCGTCCCTCTTGGTCTTGCGTGGATTTTGGAACAAGGAATCCGTATGCAATGCCGATGGCGATAGCTTCTGCTTGGTCTTGGTGGCAATCATCGATCCTAACACTAAAATGCTCGTTTTTTAGGAACTTCGGACCGTGCAATTGTTCTTGAAGCTTACGTACTATGCGCTCTATGATACACTGAAGCTCTTGCCCTTTATGAGGAAGTGCGCTGCATCGCGCCGCAAAACCACCCGCCCATTGACTTAGAGCAGCGTACTGTTCTTCGGCTGACAGGGGTCTAATACCTTTTGTTGACCAGTACTTCGTCCAGCATGTTTGTGCCAAACGGAGAAACTGACGGGGATTTTTTCCGCATGCCTTCAGCATCTGTTGCCAACCCCAGTACAACGGTATTGATGTATTTTTGTCAGTAGTCGCGAACCTCTTCGCTAACCGAAATCGAAACGGTTCTTGGTACTTTCGTTTGAACTCCGAGCCGAAACTAGTTCTATCGTTTGCTTTGAGATCTTTCGCTTTATTCCTTCTTTCGACGGGAAGGTCTTCAATCAGCTTATTCTCAAGATCTGTTTCGGTAAGCCCAGTGATTCTCTCTATCACGAATACGTACTCTTCCGCTGGCCAAACGTCCTTGAGCGACAATGATGTAGACTCACGTAGTCGCGACTCCCATAAACCGATTGCAATACGCTCGAACTCGCTATCAGAACCCAACATAACCGAAAGTTCTCCGTAATCTTCGCCAATTACTAATACCGAAGAAAACTTGGACAGTGCCAGCGAGTGAGCATAAGGCAAGGTCGCTAATTTACATGAAGTGTGCGACGAAGGGTTGGACATATATTCGTAAACACATGCCTGTTGCCACTCGTTGAGAAACTCGATTTCATCGAATAATACCGTCCAACGTGTTTTAGAAAGACAATCGAATTCTTTTAGTTCACTCGCAGCGTCTTCTAAAGGGCCTAAACCTCCTCGTAACAACGGAACCCTTTTTATCGACCGTAATGAATCGGAGAACGAATCCGTACAAGCTAACGATAAGCAATCAAGCACTCGGTCACGCAGAGTGCGTATACCTAATCTAAGACTCGAAAGCGTATTCTCTTCTAAGGATATTCCCCATACAGCCGCTAGAGATGATGCACATTTTTCTCCCGCGATAGTGGTAACCCCTTCTCGTTTGCTCCAACGTTCCAGCTTCCCAAGATTTTCGACAAGCTCCCCCGCCCACGTCGTACAAATCGCCGCGTTGAAGAGTGTCTTTCGATCATCGATCGAAAGCAACCCTTTCCCATTAAATGCCGATACGTCATGGACTTTCATCGGGCAGTAAAGTCCAATACGCGGAAAGGACTTTTTTATTGCACCATCTCGACGAAGTTGCGATTCCAGGGTTAGTGTTAATAATAACGCGGTCTTCCCGGAACCGCGAGTACCTATTATGATCTGAGGAAGGTCGGACTGTGCGTCATCAGCAATCGTCGTCCAGACGTAGTCTCTTAATACATCGTCCCGTCTACTAGTCTTTGCATTGAACGCGCTAAACGGACTCGGCGACACGATCTGACTAGATTGCCTATGTATGCGGGGGTCTACTTGAACAGCATGGTCAGCAGTGTTCGATAACGAAACTTTATACCAAGAACGGGGTTCTTGTTTATCTCCGAACTCAACGCAAGGGACCCAATGTTTTCCTCGTTCCTTTTTCTGGCGAACGTGTACGCGTAGTTCGTCGTTCATCACTTCGATAACGTTATATGAACGCGGCGTAGATTCTGGTCTCTGCTTAGGTCCAGCGCAGAGAGAACCGGTAGCGATTATTGGTAGTGGGTAGCCCTGTATCGAAGTTACATCACTAGCTGCGGACCGGTGAGTATGTTGTCGTGCCTCCTGACATTTTGCCGCAAACAGGCCCGAAAAAACCGCAAGGGGTTTATGTGGATAAACGGGACTATCGGGTGCC
>JAFGIB010000391.1 GCA_016929805.1 Deltaproteobacteria bacterium
ACGAGCCGGCCCGAGGACGAAAGCCGGTTTTACGGGATGAATTGGCCGCCGTCGTAGTCAAACAGCAGTACCCCCCTGAACGGTTACTAGCTTTCTTCGAACCGGGACTGTTAGAAGAGCAATTTGAGGAGAGGGAAGCTTCAGATAGTGGAACTTCTTAAAAACTGGTGGTAGAACGACCGCACGAGATCTCTCCCTTCGGTCGACATAACAAGTGTGCGGCATATGTAATCTCGACCGAACGGAAAGATCTCGAATACACCATTTATAAAATACGGACCGAGTATATCGAAACGCGGCGCTATGAGATGCGGATTCGGCAAAAAGAGGAAATGTGGGGCATTTTCGAGCGTGAGGCGAAACCGCAAATAGTGGCGCCCCGCCCGAAAGACAGCGGGAGCATTTTTGAAATAGCTTCCAATCTGACGAGAATAAAACGGATGAAACCTGCTGAAATCACATTACAATTCGATGAAACCTGCTGAAACGGTGTTAAAATTCCTGGAAAGCATCGGACTCGGCGCGGAAGCCAGGTTCTACCTTAAATTATTTCGATCTGACGAAAAGCAACGCTTCGCTGTTATTGTCGTTGATCCCTCGACCTTACAGCAAACGACGGATGCGGTGGCGCTGGATTTGCGTTTTCTCACCGTTTTAGGCCTGACTCCGATCGTGGTGTTCGGCCGGTACCAAAATGGCGATTCGCTTTTACACGCCGAAAACCTACGGCTTAAGCTTGATCAAGCTCATCTATCAAACGCGTTTTTTTTGTTCGACGGAGACGCTTCACCCATCGTCGACGCCGTAAATCGCGAATCACTGCCTCTGGTAATTATAGACGCCTCCGAACCCGACGATTGGTTTCGACGACTCGGGGAACTGGTTTCGATCCTACGAACGAGGAAACTACTATTCTTGTGCGGTCAAGGCGGACTGACGCTTCGTGAAGAGCCCTTGTCGGTAGTCAATCTTAGCCGCGAGTATGATAGCTTGATCTCGCGCCACGACTTCTCGGACGACCAGCGCGTGATTATTGAGCGTTCGCGTCAACTTATATTTGACCTCGTCCCTCACAAGTTACTAATCGCCGTAACCTCACCGCTGAACCTATTACACGAGCTTTTCACCATAAAGGGAGCGGGGACGCTTCTGCGAAAAGGGACTCGCATACTATCTCGTTACGGCTACCATGAGATCGATGTGCCCCGCCTCCGGGTATTGTTGGAGAACGGTTTCGAGCGCCCCATCAATGACGATTTCTTTTCGCGGCCGATATCCCGCGTTTACGTCGAAGAGGACTACCGAGGAGTAGCGCTTCTCCAAGACACCGATCTCGGAGGCTACCTAACTAAGTTCGCCGTGACGACAGAGGCGCGAGGCGAGGGCATCGGACGCGACTTATGGCACTTCGTCACGAACGATTATCCGGCGGTGATTTGGCGAGCTCGCCCCGAAAATCCGATCACCCCCTGGTACGAGCAGCAATGCGACGGACGGCTGAAAACCGGAAACTGGACTGTTTATTTCAGAGGTTTGGATACAGCGCGTATTCCGGAGGCAGTGGCTTATGCGCTTCAGCAGCCGATAGATTTCTATAGATAATCACCGAGGTAATCGCAGATATACCAGCGAGCGCTGGAGCGCTGACAATCAGGCTGACGGACACGAAGAAGGCACGCAAATACTCGATTCGGCTCATCCACCGAGCGATCACGGCCTGTCGCGCGAAGGGCAAAGTCGGCCTCGACCTTTGGTCCTGTCTCGGGTTAGAATCGAAAGGGTCTTTCCGCCGTCACTTGACCAAGGTAGGTGAACATGAGCGTAATTTCTAGAAATAAAGTAACTGCCATCGCTATCGTACTATCCTGTACTTGGCTTATGCCAACGGCGCGCGCGGATGAAGCCGAGGCGCATTACCGACAAGCGCTTGCCTATAAAAGAAGCGGCAAGGTCGAACAGGCGTTAGTAGAGGCCAAGGAAGCGGTGCGCCTGAGACCAGACCACGCGGCTGCTTACGAAACACTGGGCGGACTACTCCGGCAGAGAGGCGACTACAAGGGCGCCCTTGTGGCTTATCATCGCGTAATTGAACTATCTCCCAGCCATGCTCCCGCGTATGCGCTGTCGGGAGCATTGCTTTTGAGAATGCGTCGCTATGAAGAAGCCTCGGTTCGCTTAAAAAAAGCGATCGAGTTGGACCCCAAGGACGCGACTTCGATGGCGAATCTCGGGATGGCCCTGAGAAACCTCAAACGCAATGATGAAGCGATTAAGGTCATGATGGAAGCGGAGCGTCGTTTACCGGACGATGCCGATCTACTCAACAATCTCGGTATTGCCTTGAGGTGGAGTCGGCGTTACCAAGAGGCCGTTACCTACCTTAAACGCGCGGTAGAAAAGCGGCCCGATGACATAAAGCTCATTTTGAACTTAGCCATAGTGCTTAGGGGAGCCGAGCGCTTCCAAGAGGCGATTCCGTATTATCGCCGGGTGATCGCCGAGCAACCGTCGAATACAGGAGCTCTGTACGACCTTGCGAACTGCTACGAAAAGATGGGGCAGACCGATCAAGCGGTAAAAACCTATCAACTTTACGTCAATGCGGTTCGAAATAGCGATAGCGCGGCAGCGGAGCGCGGGCGAGAGCGAATTCGCGCGTTGCAGGATACCGCGGCAGCGGGGAAATGACGGGCTCGATATAAGCCAAATTTAACTGTTCAGGGGGGTACTGCTGTTCGGCTACGACGGCGGCCGATTCATCCCGGAAAACCGGCTTTCGTCCTCGCGCCGGCTCGTCAGGTACAGCAAGTACCATCCTCGCCGG
>JAFGIB010000036.1 GCA_016929805.1 Deltaproteobacteria bacterium
GCAAGTACCATCCTCGCCGGCCCTGCGGGCGCGCTCGGCTTTACGGGCGAATTGGCCGCCGACTTGTTTGCCCCCCTGAACGCTTACAATAAAACAGGCAAGGACATGGGCACGGGCAGGTTGGGCTGCTTTCAAGTATCTTCATCTGCTCGCCACGACTTTTTGAGAAGATACAAAAAAAGTGAGCACGCCCTTAGTTCGCGCTGTTTTTCGCGAGCGAAGCGCTCTACGCCGACGGATCTTTTGCATCGTTAAGGTCTGGTGTCGTTTATCTTACGGCGCGTTCTTAGCTCTATCGATCTCCGACCTCTTTCTCTATCGATTCGTCGTTTTGACCGTCGATTTCATTCAGCCCGCCTTCAGCATTATCGTCCGGTTCACAACCATCGAAATCGCCCACATCCAACGAGTCCGATTCTCGATCCGAACGAGCCGAATCGTCTTCTTTAGAAAGATCAAAACCATTCTTGTCGTATTCTCTCGAGAAGGTGTCCTCGTCTGCATAGGCGGAAGATTCATGCGCTTCCCGGGCCGACTCTTGTTGCGCCTCGGATATTTCGGATAAATCGGACTGACGATATGCGGACAGGCCGAGAGTAGACGACGGCTCGTCGCCCGAATATCTATCGCAAGCAGTCTCTTCCTCAACTTCCCCGTAAACGGCGTCCGGCTCCCGTTCCGGTCGACTATCTCGATGCCCGAAGGAAAAGTCATCTCGTTTTTCCGCGACTGTTTCGGAGCGAGATTCGCCGTTAAAATAACCAGCGTCTTCGCGACCTCTGCCGCGACGCGATCGGCGGCCACGATCGCGTTCGCGCTCGCGGTCCATTTCATTGCGGACCCGCAACTCGTTCCTATCGCCGAGTGAATCAAAGAGATCGAAGTCGATATTCGTAATAGTAATCGTATGTCGCTTAACCCCGATCCCGAGCCGTTCCATCGCCTCGGCCAAGGCGATCCCGTCGAATATCACACACGGCGTCGCGCCCGTCGCGGCCTCCTCCCGAGCGCCGTCAATCGCTCGACTGGTTGATACCAACCACGCGCTCGAGGCGTTGCCGTAGTGATGCAGAGCGCCTCGTACGTCGATCACGCGTTCGCGATCGATCCCCCTGCCGTTGCGTTGAACCACGATCGCCAGCCGCGTTTCCTCCACGCCTCGCTTGAGCGTGCCGGCGAAGTGAAGCTGGGTACCCGAGCTTCCGGAACGTCTTACGGCGCGCAAGGACACCACACCTTCCGCATTTAGCCAAGTGGCCACGATCTCGGCGAAAGCTCCGGTCGGTAGCTCGTTGAGCTTGTGTATCAATCCGCGACGGACCTGTTCGCGTTGCCGTTCCGCTGCACGCAAGGCCGCTTCCTCCATGCGCACGACGTCGCGAGGAAGCAACCAATCGGTAATCTCGACTCGATTGCCGCGGACGCGAAAACGCGGGCGCGAGCCGGAGATTTCGCTCCGCGATATATCCGCTCGTATCGCCGCCGCTATCGTCGGCGCCAGAGCGGCCGCGTGTCCTGACAACCGTCCCCTTCGAACGAGTAGTTCCGCCGCTCGGATGAAAGCCACGGGCCGCCGTTCTGTACGCATTAGAACTGACCAGGTGGCGTCCGCGAGATCCTTGCCGAGCAACTCTCCATCGTCGGGCGAGCGATTCCAGTCGGTCGCTTGATGGTTTTCGTTATCCGGTCGCCTACGCGCCGAGTTCGATTCGCTCGAGTTACCGTATGACCTTTCGTGCTCACGAGTAGGCGTAGCGTTGTTCCTCGCGCCGCTGTCGTTTTCGTCGTCGTCCTTACTTCTTCTCCGGCGACGGCGACGCTTACGTGCTTTCGCTTCTTCGGCACTCTCGTCGTCCTGATCAAAATCCGCGAGAATCAACTCGTCATCATCTTCTTCCTCCGGAAAGACATCCGACCCGGGCAAAGCGATACTTGCTGGGGTGGATTGCTCTGCTTTTGAAACGAATTGCATTGAATCAGAAAACGACTGTTGTTCGTCTTCCTGAGGTTGAAGCTCATTCTTCGGTATCGACATGGTTACCTCTCCCTTCCTCTGTCTTTTCTGCTGCGATTTATCGCTATTGCGCATGGCAAACACGCCCGGCCTAACCTTAACAATGGGCGCGTCTCCTCGGTCCATTTTCACCATTGTCGCTAAGCGTGCGCTCATGGTGAGCTCAGGCGTCTTACCGACGTGGGAAAGCAAGTTGCGTTCAATCGCTATTTCAGTTATTTTTTTATAATGGAGTGGTTTTCCAGCGCTTTTCAGCACTTCCAGCGCTGCTTCGGTAAAAGTCATAGTAGTGGTACAGTCCATGGGGATGGTAAAAGCTTTCGTGAACGCTAAAAAAGTCGGTTATGCGACCCCAATCGCAGTCAAACGAGCTTGGCTTCAGCGTTCGACATTTCGCGGACGGATCTCGGTCGAGGGAGCCACACATCGATAAAGACGGTAAATTCATAATGAATTCAAGAGGTTTCATCTTGCCTTTGACTACGGGAATGAAGCGGTGGCTATGGGTTCTCCCGTTTCCTGACGACCGAGCTGAATAGCGATATGCCGTTTAGTATTTTGTGTAAATAGGGTACCACCGGCCTTCAAACACCGCAAACCTAACGCCGAAAATTAGCTCGAATTTTAAGGCGGTTAGCGGAGATCCCGCGATTTTTTTCGCTTTTGGTCCCTTTTCTACCCTCGTTCGACCGAATTACGGAGATGTCAATTCCACTCCCAATCGGGCGCGAAAGCATTATAAGACCCGCTCGGCTCCTCCTTAACCTGACGACTAGAAGCAATCCCGCCTTGCCGCCTGCGAAGTAGAGTAAGGTTTTAAGACCTACTCCGATTCCCCCACACGCCTCGCTACTAGGCTAGAGTTTCTCCAGTTATCTACCGCGGCCGGTATAATGAACGCGTCGCCGCGTCACATCACCGATTTTTCGCTCGACGTAGGTCGAACTACACCTCCGCGAAGAATCGCCGATGTTCCTTGCAGCTCGCCCATTATCCTCGGCCTCGCTACGAAAAACGGCGAAACTCTAGCCTAGGTGCTCAGCCGGCGACGTGTGAATTTCTTGCAGCTCATCGTGGAAATGACTAACCGCTGATGAAGAGTGCAGATTCCCTGATCTCCTTTGGTGTCACCTTGCCCGGAGCTGAGGATGCAGAGTCCTGGTAAGGCTTTTTCGAAATCTACGGGATCGTCCAAAAAGAAACAACAGAAAGCGCATTTATACGAGCTATGTGGCTTATCGAAAAAAGTCACTAGAGACCTCGCCAGAAGTCGACAAAGACGCGGGTGGTGAGAATATACCCCAAGGGGACGTTGACGATCACACCGATGGTGAAAGCCCAAAACGGTTTTAGACCGAAAGTGGCGAGGTCCCGAAACCGGGTGGAAAGCCCGATACAGAGAAAACAGAGCACGAAGGCCCACTCGCGAAGTTTCTTGATGGGAGAGATCACGAGAGAAGAAAGCTCGCTCTGAAACCAATCCGCGTGAAAGTGGAGGTTTTTCAACGCCCATTTCTGTTCTTCATCCGCATTGACAAAAAGCGCATTCAACTCGTCCAGGGACATCTTTCCGCTGAAGCGAATCTGCTTTTCCGACGCGTCGTAAGAAAACTTACCCGCAACCGAACTCGGTACCTTATAGTCGGAAAAATCGGCGTTGTACTCGTGTTCTTGAGCTTTGGACTTGAACGTGCCAGCGACCGGCGCCCGCCCGACGTAATCGCGCGGCGGGCTGGAAGCGATTAAACTCATAATAATCGAAGCGGCGAAAAAACCGAGGACGAACTTCGGAAACCTCTCCCAAACAACCGATAAGCCGACCCGTCCCTGAGGACCGTCGAGGTTCTTGTTCTTGCTCTCCCAATAAACCACCGACACGATCGAAAGCACAAAAGCCCAAATTCCGATCCAGATATCTCGGCCTATGACCTTCATCAACGTGAAGGCGTGAATCGGAGCGTCGCCGTACTCGTTAGCGAGCTCCGCCACCACCGCGAAGCCGGCCGCGTCCGCGTATTCCGACGTGCCGACCCAAGCGCCCGACTCTCCGGGAGAGATATGGTACCATTCGGTCATGGTCTTGCCGTCTGCCGGAATCATCCATTTGGTCAGGATGGCCAGAACAAAAATCATCACGATCGCCCAGATCGAAACGACCGCGATGCCGACGGCGATGTGGTCTTTTTCAGCTCGAACCGCTCCCCCCACGGCGATGGAACCTGAGACGCCGCAGACAGCTCCACCGGTTCCCAGCACCGCTCCAAAGCGGGGTTCGAGCTTGAAAATCTTAGTAGCCGCGAGAAATATCGTCAGCCACGTCGTAACCGAGACGATCGTGGCCTGGATAAAAGCGATCGGGCCGGCTTCGACGATTAAGGTCAACGGCAAGGTGGCGCCCAAAAGCACGATCCCGGTCTTGATATAATACTCCGTTCGTAGTGAGGTATAAAGCCATTGCGGCGGGGCTTTGATATTACTGATCACGAGACCGATGAGCAAAGCCAGTAGAGGAGCTCCCAGATCGAGCTTTTTCATCACCGACCAACCGGCCAGGTAGAAGACCGCTAGAGAGCCGATAAAAAGGACGGTGTAGCCAACGACGAACTCTCTGATGTTTCTGCCCATGAGTTTCATACTCAGGGTAAAGAACAACCCGAAGCCAATGTAGACAACGATATAGCCCGCTATATGTTTGCCTAGGTCGGCGCTCAATTGACCGAAGTTTGACCATGTCCCGGGCGTAACGGCCCAGGCCGTGAGAGAACTGTCGGCCCAATAAAAACCAATACACAAAAAGATCACGACCATGCCGAGCCAGATCGCCCAATAGTCTTCGGTCCTGAAGATTTTAAAAGCTTTTTTGGAGTTGTTATTCATTCAGACCCCCAATCGCTCGAGCGCCCATGAACGCGCGTTATTCTGTATGGAAAAGAAGTGTGCCAAGTGTTGCGATCAGTTGCAAGCCGTGTACCGCGGTTGCGCCTCGGTTTCCAGCAACCACCGTGTTGCGCGGCGTCGCTCATTTCTAATCCTAGGCCCGCGAAGCGAGCTCGAAAACCGCGGCGGCCTCCGTGAGCCATGATGACGCCCGGCGTTTCACCCGGATTGTCGCGTCTTGAGTTGTGTGAGCTGACGCCAGAGTCTCTCGACTTGCTTTTGCGTATGCTCCAACGAGAGCGAATTATCAATGACATAGTCGGCGTATCTCCTCTTGTCTTCGATCGAGAGTTGGGCCGCTAAAATGCGCTGCGCGCGCGGCTTCGAGATGCCGTCTCGTTTCATCAGCCTTCTGAGCTGCTCCTCTTGAGCGACGTATACCAGAATCAGTTTGTCAAACATATGCTGAAGATCCGCCTCGATCAGCAGTGGAACCACGATCTGAATAATCGCGGCCGGCTTCTCGCTTGTAAGGCGTGTGATTTGCTTGCGGTATTCCTTCAGGATTCGTGGATGGGTGAAATGCTCCAATCGCCGTCTCTTGTGCTCGTCTTGAAAGACGATTTGAGACAGCTTCTTGCGGTCTAAATCTCCCTCTGGCCGCAGCACATTTGTACCGAAAAACGATACGATGTCCCGGAAGGCGGGCTTGCCGGGTTGCTGTACGACTCGCGCGAGAAGGTCGAAGTCGATCAACGGACTACCCAATCGAGAAAGCATCTCGGCGACGGTCGTCTTGCCCGTGGCGATCCCTCCGGTGATCCCGATCAAGAGGTTTGTACCCATCGTCCTTTTTCCGTGCTCGATCCGATGTCGAAGCCAATGAGATCTCTGTACTGTTGGGCCCGTGTGCTGTCAACTCAGCGGCTGTACACGTGAGAGCATGTGGTTGCGTGGTGGGCTTCACACCCCGAACGTCAGCTCGTTTATTCGATCAAAACGGTTGTTACCGATACAGGGTTTTGTCTATAATTTTTTCTAATGTTTAGTTTGGTAATTTATCCAACGCCGATTCCTGATCCGGACTTAGAAAGAAGGCTCGAAGCGGTCTCGCAAAAAACCGATCTGTCGATTTACGACGTTCGTCAAAAATTCATCGGCGCGGCGCCGACGCTGCTCAAACGGGCTCGCGAGCAAGCGCTGCTCAATACGCTCGTGCAAGCAGCGGAGCAGGAGGGGTTGGCGCTGGTCTGTGTATCAGACGACGACGTCCGACAGGTCCCGGCAGCGCTGCAAATGAAGTCGCTGGTTCTAGAGAATAACGAAATCGTATTGCGCGGAAAGAACGATGAACGGTTTCGGATATCCTCCGGAGAACCGCTTTTCATCATCCTCGGCGCGCTAAAGCGCGTTGCGAGCGATTCGCTGAACAGCACCGAACGCGCCTTTATTCGCGGAGAGATTCCCGAAAGCGATAAACGCCTAAACAAGCTTGCGCACTATCAATCGGTGGCGGACATCTACCTTTGCGAGCGCGATCGCGTGCTGAGAATTGAAGGCGCATCATTTAATTATTCCGGGATGCAAGGCGATAGAACGGATTCGGTCGCGCTGAATTTCGAAAAGTTGATTCGCATACTACACGCCGGATCGGCCCATAATATTATCGATCTCGGGTTCGGCCTTTCCACCATTCCGGGATGCTGGCCAACGGACGGCGCGGAGCGAGGCGACGAGAAGACAAGCCTGCTATTTTTTACCAGGTATTCGCGCTTGATGATTTGTTGCTATAAATCGGGTCTCTACTCGATGCTGAAAGGCCGCCGGGCGAGCGAAGTCAAAACGAATGTCGGTGCTCGAAAAGAGCGAAACGGGCTTGCTTGCTTTACCAGCGATGCGCTCCCTGCGGCGCCCGCTGGGTTGCGCACGGTTAGAAGAGGTCGTTTTTCGACCGCCGTCGATTTGCCGAGTTTGATTCGAGCGATGCGCGCGCTCGGCCCGAGCGGGCTAATCCTCCCTTTGATGAGCTTGCTAATCATAGGAACGATAGCCGCAATCGCAATGCCTGGCGCAATCTGGCTGGCGATAGCGCTACTCGCGTTGGCGATGATTTTGTTGATCCACGGAATCGATCTGATTATGCGCAAGCGCCTGATCGAAAATACGCCTACTTCTCGCGTCCGTTCCATGGCCATGGGTTTTGTCGAGCTCGCCGGCAGAGCCAGACAGAAGTATGCGCTCAAGCTTCCTTACCTTCTTTTCGATTGCGTCTTTTATCGTTACCGAATCCTACAACAGCTCCAATCCCGCGGCGCCTCCTCCTGGGCGCAGGTCGAGTCGGGATCGAGCGGACCGGTTCCGTTTTACGTCGAGGATGAAACCGGGCGCGTCCTGATTAACCCAACAGATGCGCTTATCGGGGCTATTGAAAGCGAAGAGATATCGGGCGCGGCCGCACACCACCTGGGAAACCTACCGCTTCTACCTTACCAAAAAGCGATATTCGAATACATCCCCGAGGGCTCGCCGATCTACGTATACGGAATCGCGCGGCCGATGACGCCGGCTACCGATTCGGCTGATAGAGTCTTGATCGAACGGCTACAACAACTCAAGCGATCGCCACAATTGCTCGAAACCTATGATAGCGACCAAGACGGTCGCATCGATGAACAAGAGTGGAATGCGGCGAGAAGGGAGATCCAAAAACGGATCGACGCGGAACGGCTTTTTCGCGATGCGCGGGGCAATGCTGGCGACGGCGAAAATGTCGTTATCGGGCCGGGTCGACGCCCCGGTCTCTTTTACCTTCGAGGCGACAAGGAAGACGAGATCTTGAAAGGCCTGCGCTACCGCGCGGCTGTCGTCGTCGTTTCCGGCTTTCTGGTTTTTGTCGGCGCCTTCGTATATCTTCTTCGCAATTTATAGAGCTTCGCAGAAAGGTTGGATCTTGTGTCCGCTTATCTCCTTGGAACATCGCTGGTTTTGTTCGTTCTACTGATAGGCGCGGTCATCGTAGTCTTTAACGGTCTGGTTTCCCTGCGAAACGAAATCCGTCGCTCCTGGAGCAACATCGACGTGCTTCTGAAGCAACGATTCGACGAGATTCCTCGTTTGGTTGAGGTCTGTAAGGGTTATATAAAACACGAGCGGGAGGTGCTGGAGCTAATCGTCAAGGCCCGAACGCGGGTATCTGAGGCGCGCGAGATCCCGACCCAGACGCGCGCCGAGGATGGCTTGACGGATGCCATCCATCAACTCTTTTTGGTGGTCGAAAAATACCCTGATCTCAAGGCCAACGACTCCTTTTTGAAATTGCAACACCGGATCACGGAGCTGGAAAACCATATCGCCGACCGACGCGAGTTTTATAATCAATGCGTCACCGCCTACAACACGCGGCGCGAGTCGTTTCCGGATCTGCTGATAGCAAACGGTTTTCGCTTTGAAAAGGCCGAGTGGTGGCGAGTGAACAACGCCCGCGAGCGACTCAACCCGATAGTGTGATCCTAACCGTTAAGGGAGAGGTCCGCCGAATGGTTGTGACATCGGCCAGTTCATCCCGCGAAACCGGCACCGACCCCGAGCTTCCTCGGGCCGTACTCGTCGGGTACGGCAAGCACCGTCCTCGTCGGCCCTCCGGTCACGCTCTGCAATACGGGCGAATCAGCCGAAGAGTTGTTTAAGGCCTGAACGTTTTCGTTTGATCTGTCTATTAATACTGCGCTCGCGCGAGAGGGGCGGCGGTCCAAACGCCTTGGGGCACGGTGATCGGCCGACGACGGACCAAGGGTATCGCCGGTGAGGATTGAGCGGTGTACATACCGGCTGAAAGCCGCAATGGACGCCTTGGAACCGTGGGTGGAATACCCGCTAACCGGGTCAGCAGTTCCCCTCGTTCCGAGTAATCCAAGTCCTTCAGAACAAGCCCAACGCACGGTCCCACGTCCCAGGGGCGAGAGCCTAGAACGATGCGAGAGACTTCCGCTTTCGCGTTCATCCATTTGCCGTCCCCTGGAGGCCGGAAACTCACGAATACGTCGTCGCCGATTTGAACCTCAGTACCGCAAGTTACCAACATCCCGCGCGGCGAGAGGTCTAAAACTCGATGGCCGATAAGCCGGTACCCGCTGGTTGCTACCGCGACGCAAGGGGCGAAAACGGCCCTACGGATTGCACGTCGCTTTTTTTGCGAATGGATTACGAGCATAGCGACTCTCCCAAAGATCTCTCTTCTATGCCACAACTTTATGGTAGGCCTACATTGAGGTCAAAAAAACTACATGTAAACACCCCCACATCTCGCGCCTAGAATAGTTGAGCGGTTATCAACATCCGGAGACGACGACGACCGAATCGCGAGAGAATCAATTTTGCTGCTCGAGAATGTCTGAGAGCGTGTCTAATAAGGTCCGACCGAGTATTTCGGAGCGCGACGGTGCAAGATGCAAGGAGCCGCGACGAAGGACTAGCAGTGCTATTTTGAGGAGCGAGCGACGCCGCAGATTGGGCCGTCCCGCCCGAAAGACGCTCGGAGGAACTTATTAAACACGCTCTGAGGGAGAATGTCGTAGTCTACCGTTCCGTCTCGTTCAAAAACGTTTTCGCTGAAACCCATTTATTCTACACTCATCGATCATGCCTTACTCAATACGGCTCATCTCGGTTTCCCTTTATCTATCGATCTTTCCTGCGATTTACGCCCTCGCCCAGAATCTTCCCATCGATATCAACGCATTGCAGATGGTTAACCTGCCGCAGCATACCCCGCGTCTTACCATCCTTACGCGCGAACCGATTCGCGACTTGCGCGTGAGTGTAACCGAAAGCGGAAAGAGCGTTATTTCTAAAAGCTTCGTTCAACTCGGCGCCGGCGCGGTTCAATATATCTCCTGGTCCGCTGAACCCGGCGTGCATAACTATCGCATAGAGGTTTCCGGAATCACGGCTGCGGGACAGGCTTCCGCTTCTTCCGAAACGGTCGTAACCGTGATGCGCCCTTTGGAAATTCTCCTTCAACGCGAATGGGTCGACCTCGAAACCAGGCGTATTCCCTTTCGCATTAACAATCCTCCGGGACACGTCGAGATTTCCATTTTCAACGCGGCCTCAAAGCTGATTCACGAAGCCGATATAGACCTACGAGCGAGAACGCACCATGAGGAGATCGAACTAAGCTGGCCCCAGCTCAAAGAGCCGATCGCGCGAATCGAGCTAAAGATCTTTGACATCTCGGATTCGTGGGTGGGAGTTGAGCTGTTGCCATTCAGGGTAGAGATACCGCACGTCGACGTGGTTTTTGAAACAAACAAATGGAAAATTCTACCGAATGAAAAACCCAAGCTCGACGATGCCTACGAGCGTCTCGTCAAAGCAATTGCCGAGCACGGCGATGAAATCAAGGCTCGCGTATATATTCTAGGTCATACCGATACCGTGGGTTCAGACCAGGACAATATGGTTCTTTCGAAAAACAGAGCAAACGCGATCGCGCGCTATTTTATGGCAAAAGGCGGCATTACCCTTCCGATACTGGCGTGCGGATTCGGAGAGACGATGCTCGCCGTCAAAACCGCGGATGATGTCGACGAGCAGAGAAACCGCAGAGCGCAGTATATTCTCGCTGCCGAAGCACCTCTTCCGTGCAACTGGGTCGTGGTGAGCCGCGCCGCGAAAAAATAGAGTCGTTTTAAACAAGGTTTCTGCGAAATCGACAAAAGCGGCAGGGTTTATCGAGCGGGGGACTGGCGGCTCGCGTTGACCCCGTGGCGCTAACATTTCTTGCATAGCGGATACGCGGCTATTGCAGTATGGTAGGCCGATGATAATGACTACGCGTCGCTTCGAAAACCCCTCGTCGCTGGGAGCGCGCAAGCTACTTATCGCATTAGGGCTCCTAGCTTTGTTGATACTTTTAGCCTTTCTTTTTGGCACACGACAAATACCAAACGGTTTTTCCGAGCTTTTAGGCAACAAACTACAGCTCTTCACGGTGAAACCGAGACAAGTAGCGCCGCGCGGAGATCTCGACGCCAGCGAGCAAGCAACCATAAAGCTTTTTCAAGCGGCCAGCCCCTCGGTCGTTTTCGTTACTACGTTAGCAGTCCGTCGAGACTTTCTCAGTCTGGACGTCTTTCAAATTCCCAGAGGGACCGGCTCGGGCTTCGTTTGGGACAATAATGGATTTATCGTGACCAACAATCACGTCATCCAAAACTCGGACGCCGCTCGCGTAACCCTGGTCGACGGATCCTCTTATTCGGCCAAGCTAGTCGGCGTTGCTCCTGAGAACGACCTCGCGGTGCTTCGCATCGAGGCGTCGCGCCAAAAGATACCTCCTATCGCGATCGGGCGATCGGACAACTTGTTGGTAGGCCAAACGGTGTACGCGATAGGTAACCCGTTCGGTCTCGATCAAACGCTCTCTAAGGGTGTAATAAGCGGACTCGGAAGGGAAATCCCTACATCTCAGGGAGGGTCGATCACGGGGCTGATTCAAACCGACGCCGCGATCAACCCCGGGAATTCCGGCGGCCCTCTGCTCGACAGCGCGGGTCGGCTAATAGGGGTTAATACGGCTATTTTCAGCCCAACAGGCTCGTACGCTGGTATTGGTTTCGCGATTCCGGTCGATATCGTCAATCGAATAGTGCCGCAGCTCATCGGCCACGGACGCGTCATTCGTCCGCGAATCGGGATACGTATTGCCGAGGATTCGCTCATGCGAAGACTCGGAATCGAAGGGGTATTGATACTCGGCGTCGATCCAAGCTCGCCTGCTCAACAAGCAGGGCTTCGAGGAACGATACAACGCTCTGACGGAGAAATCGTCCTCGGAGACATCATCATCGAGATGGATGGAAAACCCGTGCGAAACTCGGGTGACCTTTTTCGCCTGCTAGAGGGTCACGACGCGGGAGAGGCGGTAACGGTCCAGGTATTGCGCGGTAAGTCCAAGCTTGACTTACGTGTTGTGCTTTCACCAGGATCGTAATATTCCTTTATTTTCAGAATTATAAATATGAATTTTTTTTGTATACGAGTAGTAAAAAGAAAGTGATGATCGATACATATCGATAAAGCGATATTCCAAATTCGCAATAAAATGATTTCGATCTTGCACAATGTCGAGATTTTGTGCCGAGCCGATGTCGGTAACGGTGCGTAAATATTGAATTTGACTATTGGCATGCTCTTCGCATATTAATATGGACAGCAGCTAGCTCCCTGAAGGCATCCCTCCCCAGCCTTCGAGCGGCTGTGTTACTTCCCCTTGGCGGCTCCCGGAAGGTATTTTCCCCCCCCAGCCTTCGAGCCGCCGTTTTAAATTCTTCAGTAGAACCCGTTGAAAGCTCGTAAAAGCGCGGAAAAATTCGAGCGAATATCGATAGACGAAGACTTTGGCGGCCAAGGCACTGCTTAAAAGACACTCTGGAAAGCGTCGCTATTCGCCGATTGCGCGATCGCCTGTGCGGCCATCTGTTTTAATTTTCCCGCTTGAAAAGGAGTTACCTCGAATGGATGGTAGGAAGTCGTCATGGGGCTATTTCCCGTTAGAACGCCGTAGATCACACAGGCAGCGAGAAACGAACCGGACCAGCTCGGATGTGATCCGTCGGCCCGATGTAAGTCGATATCCGGGTGCTCGTCAAACATGCGGCGAAAAGCGAGCCCGACCGGAGCCAATCGAGCGCGGCTTCGCTGGGCGGCTATTCTGAAGATCTCGTCGATCCGTCGGTACATTTCGTCGGGAGAACTAAGTGTCGGGCGATTGCGGTAGATCGAGCTTCTCGGATGGCGTGCCCAGGTCTCATATAAGACCGCCTGTGCGCCGGTCTCCTCGATCGCCCGTACAAAGCGATCTACATATTGCTTCAATTGCTCGGGGCGATCGATCGGGTCAAGACTGTGAGATTGAAGAACGATGTGGGAGAAATGGCCCGTCTTTATTATTCTTAGCGCCCGGTGTCGCTTCCAGTGCATTCGCAAGCTATAACCGGGTTTGGTAAACGCGGTGGCTTGTATCGCCGACACGTCATTCCCGGATTGAGCGAGCCGGGTTACTAGCGCGGGCAACATATTAAAATTCGTATAGCTATTGCCGATGAATAAAACGCGTAACGCTTCGCTTCGATCGGTCGCGCGCGCTTTTCCAACCGCGGGACGAGCCACGAGCGCCCAGCTACCGGCCATCTCAACAACAACTAAAAGCGCGAGAAATATCCGAAAAAAACGCCCGCTGCCACGCGCATCCATCAATAATAAATCAGCACGACAACCAGCGCATGAATAACCGTCTTTTTTTACCGCAAGTTTCCTACAGACTGGCATATATATTAAGTACGGTGGTTATGACCGGCGTCTGGATGGGGGTCCTAGCGATCATTGGTCTAGGTTTTGGAACCGCCATGGCCGCGCCAATGGTCTCTATCCTGCAAGCGCAAATCACGATGGCTGTCACTCTACCCTTCGTGGCGCTTTTTTCCGGCCAAGGGGTGCTTACGACTTTTCTGGACGGCTACGCGAAAGGGGCTTTTGTCGTCGAACCGACGGTTGAAAACCGCCCCGAGGCAAAACCCGCGAACCCTTGGCTGTGCGGCCTTACGCTTGGGTTTGTGCTCGGGGTCCCATGGTCGCTCGCGTGGGTTCTCGCTATACCTCTGTTATACTCGAACAGCGCGGGGCTCACGCCCGGGCAGCTCACCAGCTTGTTGGTACCGGCGGGATCGGTGCTGGCAACCTTCGTCACGCTTTGGATCTGCGGCCGAGTTTTTCGGCGCGAAATCGCAGTACCAATATCAAACCGACGTTATCCCTTATCGCCCAACAACTACGTCTGGCGACGAATTATACTTCCCAACGCGCTGGCGAACTTGGTCATCAACGCATGGGTTGCGGCCGCCATCTTTCCCGGCAATCGTCCGCACGGCGCGCCTCTCGGCTTTCTACTAACGGACATCTCGATTACAGCGTTTCTTATCTTCATCTTTGTATCCGGCGGCGCGTGTAATCACGTGGTCTCGGATCGTCGTTGGGGATTAATCGCGGATGCCACTGAGACCGCGTCAGGCGCTTGGTTTTCGCGCGTGGCCTCGCCGCTTTTGTGCACGGCCGCGTCGGCCGCGCTTGCCTGGGTGTTCTTTTCAGCCGCCCACATCGCACATCTCGGCCTGGAAACTTTCGTGATCTGGAAAGCGATTAGCGCCTGCGTAATCGCGGCTGTTGCAGCCCGAATCGGTGCGATATGGGGCCTCGCGACCAAGCTGTAATCGAGCGGATGAAGATCGAAACGGCTTCCGGGGCAATCGCTTTAAACGGAAAAAAGGGCAATCGCTCCTGATCGAGCCTACTCGGGAATCCAACCGAACTGAAGCCGGTATCCTCCGGTGCTCTTTACCTTGGCCGCCATACATTTATTGCGCTCGTCGTACTCGGTAGCCACGACCATCCACTGCGAGCACAAACCGGATTCCAATTTATATTTTGCATTGGCGCCCGTGCATTCCGTTTCCTCTTCAATCGCCAGCACGAACTTGAGCCCATCGCGACGCGGTTCGCGTTGTAGGCTCATGCCGACGATGATCGGTTCATCGGCCGCCGACAGCATGCCGTCGAAAAACAGAGTCGAGCCGTGCCGAGTAAAGCCCTGTTGAATCTGAGATGGATCGGGTCGCTCTCGCGTTGTTCTGAGCGTAAACACGCCGGAGCTGTCAATTCCTTTTGGAAAGATCATGCGAAAACCCGAGGTAAGATCGAATACCGCGCCGACTTTTGCGTCCACCAGCTCACTGATCTCACCCTCGCCCGAGTAGGTCGGGGGCTGCTGTTGTGCGCGGAGCACCCCGGACACCGCCGTTACCAATAGCGACACGAAAAATGCAAGACGAAAATACGATGACATATATGCTCTTCTTCTCCAAGTTACGAGGGCAAAGCTGCCCGTTTTGTTTATCTAATTAACGGATAACCTTTGCGGATATTGAAGAGGCATATGGTCGTTCGAATTTCGGTCAGCGCCTCGCGAGTCGTCCGACGTCAGCGCGGGCTCGAGCGTTTTATAGCTGATACTCCGCGGCCGCGAGGCCTAACGGTTCCTTGTCTTTTCTATTGCAAGTCCGCCTCTCGCGCTAAGCCTCTCGCCGTCTTCAAAATCGACTCTTCCCTCCGACTTGCAATTAGAAAGCTGTGCGTTAAAAGGACATCAACAAGGCGTTGCCCCGGTTGCTCTTGGATTTCGAGGGATGCTGCCGGCTGTGTAAACCTTAACGTTGCAAAAAACCCGTCGGCGTAAAGTGCTTCGCTCGCGAAAAACAGCGCGAACTAAGGGCGTGCTCACTTTTTTTGGACCTCACTTAGGGTGCACTAA
>JAFGIB010000392.1 GCA_016929805.1 Deltaproteobacteria bacterium
ACGACGGCCAATTCATCCCGTAAAACCGGCTTTCGTCCTCGGGCCGGCTCGTCAGGTACAGCAAGTACCATCCTCGCCGGCCCTGCGCGCGCGCTCGGTATTACGGGCGAATTGGCCGCCGACTTGTTTGACCCCTGAACGCTTACCGCGATTTCGCATGCGCCGTTACCGACGCGTCTCAACACGAGAGGCCCACTGGTTAAAGTGCTGTAGTAACAATCGTATGTATTAAACCTCAGCACGACCCCCGACCTGCAGCAATTCGAGACAGCGAACCGATTTTCGGCAACGACGACATAATTGAAGAACGCGCCGCCGCCAGACTTGCTCCGATACTAACCACGTGCATTGGATTGACATCAGAGCGAGGACGGCTACCGAAATAGTCGGCGACATAATTTCCTATTCCCGGTAGTAGCGTCGACCCTCCGGCTAAAAACACGGCCTCGATTTGACCAGCTTTCACCTTCGCGCGGTCCAAAGCTTCATCACATAGCGAGAAGGTACGTCTGATAATCGTCGCGCACAGATCCCAAACCAAATTGCGATCAATGATTAACCTTCCGAGGTCCGACGGAGCCGCCGGATCGATTTCGTTTAACGCGATCTCGCTCGATTCCACCTCGCTAAGTCGAATTTTTGCCGCTTCCGACGCCATTATGAGTCTATTAAACGTTTCCGGATCACTGCCTAGATCCCAGCCGAAGCGTTTGAGCGCTTCATCGATAGCCCAAGACGCTAGCGCGTAGTCGATGTCGTCGCCGCCGAGATAGCTGTCCGACCCGAAACCGATAACGCGAAAAGGTAGCCGCGAGCAATCTAGGATAGCTATTTCAAACGTACCTCCACCGAAATCGTATACCGCTCCATACTTTAGATTGCTATGCTCGATATAGGCGATTACGCTGGCCACGGGTTCATCCATCAGATAAGCTTGATGGAAACCGACAGCCTGTATCGCCTTTATTGTTGCCACGCTTTGTGGCTCTTGAAACGACGCAGGAATAGTTACAACGGGGGAACATTGTTCGGGCTCCAAATGACAGCGTGAACAGAGCGTAGCAACGATCAGAGTCGCGACCTCGTCGGGGGTAATCCAGCCCGCGCGCGTGTCAAATGCAACACCTTGGTCGTCGTTCATTACGAGATGATATCCGTAGTGCTCGCGATAACGCTTGGTCTGATATGAATGCCAGGTTTCGCCGATGATACGTTTCGCCGAACGAATGGTGTTCTGCTGATCCATGACTACGCGTTCGCGAGCGGAACGACCGACGAATATTTTCCCGTTTGGAGGAAACGCGACCACCGAAGGCAATAAAGCCGACTTCGCATCGCCATCGGATAGCAATAATACCTCACCGCGGATCGCCCCAACGGTGTAGGTCGTTCCAAGATCGATTCCTAGCGGAGTCACATCCAGACCCTTTTTCTGAGCGGCTTATCGCATAAGACGTATTTCATAGAACTCGTGCCATGGCAAGCGCTCGCGATCTTTTCGGTTGCTTTCGTAATCGGTTGCGGATTCGTCCTGAGCCCCTTTGTTACGTACCAGCGCCGAGAGAAGGCATTCGACAAAATACACAAAAAAACCGACCGTTTCTTTCTCGGCCATGGTAAGCCAAGTCGACGCCGCAGCGCCGGGCGCTTGCGAGACAAGGGAAAAAAGCACGAGACTCAAGTAGCATCGTAGCGGTATGATGCGGACGGGCGATCTTTCTTCCTTCGCAACGGCGCTCGCCGTGGCGAGCAGAACGGTTTTACCCCAGGCTTTTTTTGGGCGTAAGTCGCGTTTACAACGCCGCACGAGCTGACATGCCGATTCTCTACCTCTTTTTTTTTACGGTATTCGCGCTTATTTTTTCGACCTGTGTCTCGACGCATCCATCTGGAGTATCGGCGGAAGAGATCGAGAAGATCGCTGCCGCGACAACTCTTCGCCGAGCGACAATGCCGTTTCAAGACGTGCTGATTTGGACAATCGACGACGACCGTGCGCTGTCGAGTCATTGGCTGAGGGGAAATGGAACTTATGAAACCCTGGTCGCGTCGCGCGCGGGGTTGCTCTTTCCAGCCTCGTCCCGGCTTTGGGAGCTGCGTCAGGACGAAATCGAGATACCTTTGTGCGATTGTGAGAAGTGGATACAATCCGGTCGAAAAGACGAGTGTCCCGTGTCGACAGAGGTCGCGATTGCCCGGATGCCTCGACTGGTTGATTTGGTCAGCACAAGAGAAGTCGAATTGCTACCGAGTCCGATAGCTCGGGAAAATGAACGAGTCGAACGGCGGTTCAGCTCGAACGTAGTTATCGTCGGTTCCGTGGGACCCTATTTATTTATCTCTCATACCGTTGAAAGATCTCCATGCGACGAGGGACAAGCGACTTGGTCATCGGATTGTTATGTATTTGACGTCGAGAGCGAAAAGCGAGTCGATATTATAACACCGGAGGAACGACGTCGGATTCTCGAAAGCGAACAGACCATTGCGTTCGAGCAGTTTAGCGGTGATGCCAATATAAAGTTAAAGTCTCCCTCCGACTTAGAGCTCAACTTAATTGAACCGGTTCTACAGCCTGGCGCCGGTTTAGCCCTCATCTATCGATTTACCGCGACGGTTTTTTATGCCGATTCGAAGGGGAATCGGAGCGTGTATAATCGCTCGGTATCGGTACCCGCGAAAAAACTTCCCAAAGCGCTCATCCCCTATGCGGAGCTGCCGTGGGGACTTGAGAATATTGTATTCATAATCCCGCAAATCCATATCGGTGGATGGTTATTGATACCGGAAGACGTAGATCAACGACGGGCGGTTTCACGAGCCTTTGGTTTAGAAAACGAAATAAAATAGGAGTACCCGCGCCGCGCGTTTATTCGTGCAGCAAATCCCACAGCACGTCTGCCGGACAAAAGGACGTGCCCACCGAACCAAACATGATTTCATCACCACCGCTGAGTCTACAGGGCGTACGCGCTCCAATCGACCTGCCCTTGACGGTGGTTCCGTTCTTACTGCCCGTGTCCGCGACCGAGAAAAAACCCGAGGCGTCCCTTTCGAACCAGGCATGGAACTTCGAAATGCTACCGTTACGCAATACGATATCCATATTACGAGCGCGGCCGATAGAGATACGGTCTTGATAAGTAGCGTTTTCCGTGTTTTTACACAGGGGCATTACGAAATGGGGCACTGCGGCGATTCGCTTTTTTAAGGCGGTCGTGTCGACGCTTGAACGTTGCCCGGCTTTCGTCGACCCGATGCGGAGTTTCCCGGGTTCGTCCGAAACGCCTTGAGCGATAGCCACGGTATGAAAACCAAGCCCGTCTTGTGCCGGTTGCTGATTCTCCGGGCCCACTATCCGTGACCGTTCTTTCGCCGTCGAAAGCCCGGCCAGCAGTTCTCCCGTCTGATCATCCAAACGAATAAGCAAGAACGGCGTGTCACCGTGAACCGCCAAAAAAACCATTCGCCTTTGGTTAATAGCCTCTGTAATAAAACTTTCTGGAACGAGGTTTTCTGTGATTTTAGTGAAGGTCATTTTTAGTCAATAGATTGTCGCAAATCGACGCTGGATTCAAATGTTCTTAGTATCGAGAAGTGACTCGTCGGATTTATGCGAAGCGACATGAGGTCTTCATAATGTGTCGTTTTTAATTATTCTATCTTTTCCTTTAAATGCCAGTATATACACTTTTCTACATTCTAGCATAACCGAACGATTATTTTCGGGGTTATAACCTAGAACCGCATGCGATATGCGACAGACAATTAATAATACGGTAGAGAATATAAAAAAGTGAGGTTAACGAGAGAAAAATCTCGACAAACGCTTCAGTTGAAACATCGAATTGGTCAGAATTTTTTTGAGTTCGTATCTCGATCTGTCTCCTTTCGGTTTCTCGTAACTCCGAGGAATATCGTCTTCAACCGGCGTAAAGAATCCGCCGCGGTTTTCGCCCTCGGCGCTTTTCATCACTAAACCCACCTAGACGCCGGCATTGGCGGCATAAGTGATAGTAACCGTTCAGGGGGGTACTGCTGTTTGACTACGACGGCGGCCAATTCATCCCATAAAACCGGCTTTCGTCCTCGCGCCGGCTCGTCAGGTACAGCAAGTACCATCCTCGCCGGCCCTGCGGGCGCGCTCGGTTTTACAGG
>JAFGIB010000393.1 GCA_016929805.1 Deltaproteobacteria bacterium
GCGTCCACGGAGTTCGATCGCGAGCGCGCCCGCAGGAAAAACCGCAGGAATATTAGAGATATTTCGAGGATTTTTCCGAGGACGAAAACCGCGAACGGACCCGTGGCGAGACCGCAGTTGGCAAGTTTATTTCTGCCAGGTGCCTAAGCCGGCGCTGATCGCCGAGCTAATCGTTGAAAAAATATCCGGTTATAGGATAATAAACGTATCGCAAGGGAACTCGGCGCTTACGATTGCCGAAGGATTATTCATGAAAAGCTCGCAGGCGGTACCCTGCAGCTCGATTTCGCTTTCGCTCGCCAGCTTCCATCCATCGACGCCGTTACATTCGAGCTCTTTACCGTTGAGCTCGACCGTACCCAAGCACTCCTCGCCGGCCACGACCGTCCCGTTGAGCTTAACCTTGCAGCCGACCGCCCCACCGACGATTTGCGATATCGCGGCGACCAAATCTTCCTTCGTCGCCGGTGAAAACGCGGGGTAACCCGTATTGCCATACTTCGCGAGCTCCTCCAGGTAGGCCTGTGGATCGCCCTGGACCGGGGCATTACCCCCGCTGCCGGTATCGTCGACCGTGGCCGCTACGCCGATGACGTAGGTTTTAATACCTCTATTAGCGGCCGCGGTTACCTGATCGATCGGGCCTTGTTGATCCGGAAGACCAAACGAGTCGATGCATCCGTTCGGTAGACCGTCGGTACAAAGTATAGCGAATTGAGGACCGGGCGCATCCTGGTCGACGACCCCCTGATCTTCGCCCATGAGTTTGTACGCCGCTTCGAGCGCGAGCCTCGTCGGAGTGGAGCCTCCCGGACCCGAAATCCGATATTTTTCGTCGATCGCGGCGTGGTTGTTGAGCGCCGGTTCAATGATTACTAACCGAGGACACAGGCCGAGATCCGTCCCCGCGTCACCGCTAAATACCCCGCCGTCTCCACACATGCCGGGGATAAAGCAAACCCAGCCGATGATGTAATCCATCTCGCCCCCGTCATACAGGACCATTCCAAAATACGCCACGCTTTGCAGTTTTGCGATCACGCCCGCTTCAGGGTCCATAAGCGCATCATACATAGCCTTCCATTTTGACTCGGAACCCGGATAGGTGTCGGCGGTGCTGCCCGATCGGTCCACGATAAACATAATCCTCGGCTTAATCCGCGAAGCCTGAACGTGGGCGCCCGCGCAGATGTCTTCGCCCAATCCATTTTCATTCGTGGTCCTCGTTTCGGTACCGGTGTGAGTAGCGAAATTGTTTCCGCTGGTTCTGCCGTTCAGCGAGTCGTTTCCGCGCGGTTGTGATGAGCCGGAATTACCTGATCCGCCGTTGACACCGTAAATCGACGCGCTTCCCGATTTGGAGGTTTCCGGGCTGCAAGAAATCGCTAATCCCGCCCCAATAAAAAATAGCATCGTAAAGCGAGCTTTTATCCAAATATTGCGGAATATCCTATTAAAGTTCGCCATCATTTGCCCTCTTTCGAAACACCTATGATAGTATAATCCGTTAGACATAACGAAATTGGCCTTCCACCAATACGCCACCTTCTTGTAACTACTCTCGTTATTCGGTCGATTCCGTTAATATTTGTCGCGCGGAAAAACGAGAAGACTCGTTATTGTTCGTCAAATCCCCAATCCCAAGTCGATTCACTAATAGCGTGTCTGAACAGGTTCGACCGAGTATTTCGGAGCGTGATTGCGAGGATTCATCGCGGGGCTAGAGTAAGCCCCGCGCCTCAGCGCGAGAATATGCTGGAAAAGACGACATCAAAGAAACCCGCGCCGGGTAGCGTGACCTGTTCGCCGAGATCGGGAATAATAAATCGTATATACTTACCTTCTGACCACGCCAAAAAAAGATAGCGTTGGCAATCAAGCGGCGAGGCAAAGGTAAAACGCGCGCTTCGGGGGCGTCCGTCTCGAGTCGTTTCGGTTATTCTGACGCTCATTTCCGACAACGCGACCACGCTGCCTTTTACAAGCGCGCCCGGATTTCCGCGATAGTGCCGCTCCAGGGGGGTGTAGACAAAACCCTCACGCGGCGTGATCTCCAGGGTTTGAAACGCGACCCGGGCGATTTTCACGGGCGAGCTCGCGGTCGATAGCCAATAGAGGTGTCGAGGCCGGGGTTGACGTCGCGATTCGCGCATCACCTGAATATAACTCGACATCACGTCAAAAGGCGTATTGACGATAATAACGGTCCGATCTCGAATCGCCCGCGACCTCGGGATGCTTTGATCCGCCCGGTCGATGACGCGCCCGAGTAAATTCATTGAATAGGCGCGTATCGGCAAGAGCACCGGCGCAAGCACGAGGTGAACCGCTACTAGAGCGTATAAAAGCGCCGAACGCGCGCGGAAAAACCCGAACGACGGGCGGTTCGCATCAAATAGCTCGAGCAGCACTCCGGCCAAGAGCGGCGACGCGCCGAAGCCGACCATCAGCAAAAGCCGTTCGCCCGGCACCGAGGACGAGACCGGCACGGCCGCTAAAACCGTGCCGAGAGCCCAGAATCGAGCGCGCGAATCGCGGGTTATAACCCCTAGGGCCAGCCATGAAAACGCCGCGATTGTCGCTAGCGATAGAACCATCAAAGGCGGCCACAACCGGGGCGGGCCCCAGAAGGCCAGATCCGCCGTTGGAAATCCGAGTTGCGCCGAAAGCAATATCGGTAGATTGCGGCAGAGCGCCGCGAGGAAACCCAAGGGCTCGCGTGCCGGGTCGTGGTAGGCGCCGGAAGCAAATGAGCCGAGGTTTAAGCCCTTGTGAATCGCGAGCCAACAGGCGACCACGATGGCGAAACCGCTCAGCGAGGCGAGCGCGTTTTTTAGTCCGCCCCGGTCGATGAACAAGGCATAGGCCAATAGAAAACCAAAAACGCTTATCGCGCTTTCCCCGGCGAGTAGCGCGAACGCGAAAAATACCGGTCCGAGCAAAGCCCCGGTACGCCGGCGTTCGGCGCGGAATCGATGATGGAAGCCAAAAGCCGACAAGGCGAAAGTCGCGGCGACAAGCGCGTTGCGGTTCGCTATCCACCCTACGGTTTGTCCGTGAGCGTCGTCTAGTGCAAATATCAGAAAAGAGAACCCGGCAAGCCAACCCGGATTCCGGGACGTCGAACATAGCGACCGATATAGGCGGCCGACGACAAACAATAGCGCGCCGAACCACGCGATGCTGTGAAGATGCATAAGAATCGGGAAGCGGGGCCAAAGCGCAAAGTCGAGCCGATGAGTGAGCGAAGAGAGGGGACGGAAAAAGGCGTTGAGATGGCTCTCGTCCGACCACCAGGGCAATAGCGCCCCTTCGTCCATCAACTCTCGATTTCGCCGGGGATCGCCGCTGGTAAAGGTGAAAAGGTCCAACGGATTCGACCTAAAACCGCGAATCCCCGGGTCATCCCTCAGCATCAGAGAAAGAACGTGGTCGTCCAACGTCAATCGATTGCCGAGCGACGGTAAAAGCAACGCAACGGCAAAAAGAGCAATCGCCCACATCGAGCCCGGCCGCTCGAGCCAAGTCGCTATTTTCTTCAATCTTCCCGGCTGGTTTGCCGATGGCTGCTTTGTCATTATCTCGATCACACTGCTCCCGGTTTGGCATGCTCCCGAGCAATGCCATAAATCCTTCTCAGGGCTCATAACCAGGCTCGGCTCTCGGTCGTCGTGAAATGGGCATAGACCCAACAAGTGCTTGCCGTGGCGTTTCAGCTCGATACCCCTGGCCTAGGCCAACCGCTGCACTGATATCTCTTGCTTCAGCCTCTCGACCTCTCGCCTCCTTCTACAAATAACCTTTCGAGCGAAAAATGGTCAAAAAAACCTTTTTGACACTGTTCATAAAATACAGTATGACACTTTACTGTCAAGTGCCGAAACCTCGAATCGAAGAAAGCGGATTTATAATCGGCGCTATGCCAAGGCCTCCGAAAATACAACTACCCCGTCTTGACCTTGGGGATGAATCCTTGGGTCAGCGTCTAGCGCGCATCAGAAAGGAAAAAGGGTATACTCAGGTAGAGCTTGCCGAGAAAATAGGAACAATCCAAGCCATTATCTCGGACTACGAAAGAAACAAACTAAGACCCAATGCTGAGATGATCGTAAGGCTCGCACAAGCTCTTGAAGTCACTTCCGACGAATGTCTTGGATTACAGTCATCCAAAAGTGTTCGAGAAAAATATGATCGACGCTTCCTAAGAAGAGTAAAGCAGTTTAAGAAGCTACCCAAACGAGATCAAGATGCTCTGCTCAGAACGATTGATGCATTCCTGCGAAAGGCATCTTAGAAATGAAAAGGAAGCTGTTCTTACGCCTACATGCAGCCAGAAGAATGCTGGAGAGAGATATCTCCATGACAGAAATCGAATACATGATTGAACAAGGAGAAGTGATCGAGCAATACCTGGATGACAAACCTTTTCCCAGTCGTCTACTTCTTGCAACCCCCCATAGCCGTCCCCTGCATGTCGTGGCCGCCGACGAAATAGAATCCGACATCACCCAAGTTATTACGGCCTATCAGCCCGATCCCGATCAATGGGATAATGGTTTTAGAAGGAGAAAAAAATGACCTGTATCGTCTGCAAGAAAGGTACTACATCGCCTGGCAAGGTCACCGTTACTATCGACAAAGGAGCGATTGTCGCTGTTATTCGAGGTGTTCCTGCACAGGTCTGCTCTACCTGCGGTGAAGAATATGTAGATATCGACACCATGAAAGACATCGAAAAAATCGTCCTTTCAGCTCAAAATGCCGGTCTCAATATCGCCGTTCAAAACTTTAAAGCTGCCTGATCGTTGATATAAACCTTAGAGCGTGTTTAATAAGGTCCGACCGAGTATTTCGGAGCGCGACGGTCCAAGATGCAAGGATCCGCGACGAAGCACTAGCAGCGCTATTTCGAGGAGCGAGCGACGCCGCGGATTGGGCCGTTCCGCCCGAAAGACGAGCGGAGGAGCTTATTAAACGCGCTCTTAGTAGTGTCACTTCTTACGAGGATCAATACCGCTTCCGCGAATTGTTTACCGATTGGGCTAACATCGAAGACCACGGATTTGTCGAAGCGCCGTAAGGAGGCTGTTCGAAATAAACCCGCCAAGACCGGACGCGAGCGCGGAGCGCGATCGCGAGCGCGCCCGCAGGAAAAACCGCAGCCATAGC
>JAFGIB010000394.1 GCA_016929805.1 Deltaproteobacteria bacterium
GCGATGAAATAAGGGCGCGCGGAACTTTTTTTGGACCGCAGCTTAGTGCACCCTAAGTGAGGTCCAAAAAATGTGAGCACGCCCTTAGTTCGCGCTTTTTTTCGCGAGCGAAGCGCTTTACGCCGACGGATTTTTTGCAACGTTAAGGTCAACGCCGCAAAAAGTGCGGCGGCGTATTTCAACGCGCGCCGAAGCTCGCCCGCCGCGCCGCGTGGAATCGCCTTTCGCCCGAGCTATCTGATGAACGCGTAGCTCTCGGTACTCTGCCCGATCCACGGCAGATTAAAACTGAATTTCACCGCTTGAGCTCCCGGATCGGGCATGAGCCATCCCGCTACCGCGTCGGTCACGCAATCCAACATGCTCTGGTCGGCCTGATCGCGACCGGCGACAGAAGCGCCCGCCGCCACCACCGTTCCCCCGGGTGCGATAAGAGCGCTGATCGTGACACTCGAAGAGCCGAGGTCGCAGACGAAAAGCGAATCGAGGTTTTGCTCCACGATCGGTAGGAGGCTCTCCGAGTCCGCGTCCACGGGCGGTCTAACCTCCGGGTTCGGTTCGCGCTCGAACCCCCACGCGACCTCGGCCTCGCCGCCGCCGCGCGGCTGGGGAAATCGGGTCTCTTTGACGATATCCATCAGACAGCGTTCGGTCTTTCGATCGCCGATCGTGGAGGTCTTGGGATTGACCCAAACAACGCTTCCGTCCAAGGCCACCCGAAAATAGAATTCAATACGCCCGCCGATGTACGCGATCTCGCCTTCCCGCTCGGCAAAACAACGCTCGAACTTAAGCAGTCTCAGCTCGAATATCTCCTGAATGCGATTCGTGTTTATCGTACCCATGATTCCATGGACTTCCATGCCGCCGCGTCTTTCCCGTTTGGGCGCCCCCCCTCCATAATCGATCGCCGACCTGGCCGTGCGATTCGCTTCCGGCCCTCCACAGCTAAGAACAAAACAAGCACCCGCGCTCAATGCCCATAGAAACAAGCGTTTCATACTGTACTCCGTTTTGAAAGCCGCCATAACCCGGGCTCTTCCGCTCAAGCGGCGTCTATTGAGCTGACGCCGACAAGCAATTAAAACGGAAGCGACCGCCGATCGTTAACACGTCGAAGCGTGACGCGACCGACGGAAATCGAAAATCATCTACTTTTAATGATAAAGCGATAACAAACCGATGGACGATTGTAATTCAATCGAGGATCAGAAGACGCAACTCACATGTCATACAAACGGCGCCGCGTTAACCTGAGCGTCTCACTTCTCACCTCATCGATTATCGACGGAGGTCGAAAGGTCAACGACTACGCCTTTGGTTTTCGCGCTATTCGCCGGAAAACCCTTATGCAAATGACGTTTTTGTCTCTTTCGTTTCTATTATTGAATCGGGCTATTGGTCTGTTTTCGCTATTTGCTCCGATACCTGGAGATAGAGCTCGTCTATCCAACCTTGATCATGACCGAGCGACTTCGCTAACCAATTGATCGCTTCTTCTACACTGCTAAAAACCTGATGTTCTTGTTTACGCCTATTTGAGGCTCTATCGAGCTCCGTGATTACCCCTCGACTTATCGTCGCGGTAAAACCCTCGCTTTGAAGCACGCTGGCCGTGGCTATCTGACGGGGAACGCGGTTCCTTACGAGTCCAATAAGCCGTACACGAGCGTCTTCGGTAGGCGGATTGCGTCTTTCTCCCACGAGGATAGTAAGCACCACGTAATCACTCCTTATCGACTCATTTATCTTCCGTAAGTCCTCCTCGACTAAATCGAGTAGTGCGTGATCGACGTCCGATCGCCAAATGCTTATGACGGCATCCTTCCAAATGCCGGTAAATAGCCTGGCGTCATCCCTCATGATGGTAAGATTCGAATTGGGCTTATTCATAGTTGTCTATTCTCCCCGCGATTTCCTTTTTGGAAGCGCCTATCGCCTATTTGACTTATGAATCATAGAGATTTCTGCTTGTGGTTTCGTTGAAAACGTTTCTCGACGCTTTAAAAATTGAAGCTCGCGCCTCGACGCGCTGTTTGAACCAATGAATACTAAAACGAATTTTAGCGAGAAAACTTGGTATGGTAGGCGCCGGTTTTTTCGACATGTATCTGAATGAAACACACTGAATCACACGGGTAAAACCTACGGTCGCAAAAAACGCCTAGCGGAAACGCGACAAAAGAGAAAAAAAGCGAGCGCGAAACTTTCTCAGACCGTAGAGATCAGCGCACCCAAAGTGAGGTTCAAAAAAAGTTAGTACGACTGTAGCTCGCGCCATTTGTTAACAAGCGAAGCGGTTTACGCCGACGGAGTTCTTACAAGGTTAAGGTTCGTTCAGATCGTCATGGGTTCAGCTCACGGGCGGGTGTCCGCTTCGTTCCCCGAATGACATACAGCACCGCCTCGCTTTTCTCCGAGCTTTGAAATACCGTCTTGCCTTTCACACCGAGCAGATATTCTGTTTGAATCACGTAGTCGCGTGACATCACCTGCTCGATGGCTTTTAAATCCACGTGTCTGATCTTAGAGACGTATGAACCGGGATCGGTAAAACGCGTTTTAAAAAACTCAGACTCCGGGTTGAGCAACATGACGATTATTTTGCCAGCGGCGCTGAGCACGCGTGCCGCTTCCTGTAAAGCCCGTTGGTAATCTTCTACGAACTGAAGTGAAGTGACGAAGATCACCGCGTCAAAGGAAGCGTTATCCAGGGGAATTTTCTCGGCCGGTGCTACCACCGTCCTAACCTCGTCCGGCGCTTGATCGAGTGCCTCTTTAGAGACATCGAGTCCAGTAACGACAAAGCCGATCTCGCTCAATCCTTTTTCGATCAAGGCCGGACCACATCCGACGCTTAGAACGGTTCGAGCACCGGCCAATTGTTTGGACAGGTAGTCGATTTCCGCTCTAAAAACGTTCTGCCAGAAATCCGATTGGCAGGATCCGCGATATCGGTCCATCTCCCCCGCGCGCGGCGACGCCCGTTCTGATGTCGCCGTATAAAAAGGCTGCCCCGCGGTAACCACAATGTCGGCTTTGCCGGCGGCGGTAAGTTGTTCGAGCTGCTTGAGCGCTTCGTTGATATGAATACCAAGGCCGCTCGCGACATCTCCGGCGCTGCAGGGCCGTCTGCCGATCAGCGCCAATAACTCCTCTTCTTGCACGTCGGACGGCAAACGATCACTTGTTCCGGCCTGTTCACTTTCGCTGATGATCTCGACACGACCCGAGAACAAATCCTTTATGCCGAGCAAAAAAGAGTTGGACACGGGCTGAACAAAATCCTCCGCGGGAGGACGGTGAATCGTGTTCAACTGCACGCGAGACGGGGCGATGCGCCGGGCGAGATCGGCGATCTTTTGTGTTTCAAACGGCAAAGCGCTTCGGCCTTTCAGCAGGAAGACCTCAAGCCACACTTCACCGGAAAAACGGCTGGTGAACTCGGCAATCCCGTCAACCATCGCCTCAAACGAGATATCTCGATGGGGTCTATTGATGAATTGAAAGAGCCGCTCATCACCGGCGTCCAGGGACGGCAAAACGAGATCCGCCTCCATCAGAGCATCGCGCACCTCGGGCATCCATAGAAGTGAGCCGTTTGTGAGGACTGCTACCGGTATATTGGTTATCCCCTTGATCGCGGCGATCAGCTCTCCCAGGCGGGAATGCAACGTCGGCTCTCCGGATCCGGCGAGCCCCAGGTAATCAGGAAATGGTTCTACGGCCAGCTTCTCCTTAAGCTCCTCCAGAATTTCATGAACTGAAACATACTCTTTTCGCTCGATAGTCTTATTCGTGGTGCGGCCCAGTTGACAGTAGACGCAGTCGTAGGAGCACACTTTAAACGGAACGAGATCCACACCCAACGATCGGCCCAGCCGCCGAGACGGAACCGGGCCGTAAAGATGCCGAAAAACGCCTCGGCTCATGGCGGGCCCTCGACCGTGACCCGGCTCGCCAACCCCCCGCCTTTGCGACCAAGCACCGCGTGCGTGCCGACGGGCAGCCGAACGTGCTCTGCGATGACCGGACATTTCACCTTCAGCAGAAAGACGATATCGGTGTCGACCTCGCTGAGTGTTTCGAAGTTTCCTTGGCCCTTGGCGATGATCAGGTCTGCCTGGTTGAACCGCTCTAGAAACTCGGCGCTGCAATCTTCGAGAATCGTTCCCGGTGCGTCAGAGCCATTGTCGATGACCCTGACCAGCTCGTGCAAACCCGCCGCGCGGGCATCGTCGATAGTCGCGTCGTTGATCACGGCCTCGCCGCGCACCGCCAGTGTTACCCTCTCGGGGCCTAGCTGCTCGATGAGGAGGCGATCGACCGCTATCTCACCGGCGTTGTCGGCCAGGTAGAGGATCTCGCGCGCTTCGGCCACTTGCCTTTGAAGTTCCGCGAAGTCGCCGTACACGTCGGTCGCGTACGATTCGCGCAACGCCTCGCGCGCCTCGTCCTCGCTAAGAACGCTTCTGACCCCAAGGTCGATCACGTTGGCCGCGATGGCCGCCTTGGCCGCGGCAATCAAGGGATGAGGGGCGCGTTTCACGACCGCCCTAAGCTCGGGCAGCATCGACACGGCCAACCGGTTTAAACGGCTCTTTGCCGCCCGATAAGGGTCTTCGACGCCGGTCAGCTCGCGAAGCCTTCGATAAATGATTTGGCCAACCCAGGGCGGCGGCCGGCTCAAATCAAGGTCAGCCGCTAGACGGAGCACCTCTCTGACAATCTGCTCGTGCACACGACTATCCTCCGTGATGTTTCGAGCCGCATCGAGAGCCTGGCGCAGAAAGCAGGGGATGCAATCGAGATAGATGTTCACGTTGTGCCGCCCTCGCCTCGACGGTCGCGGAATAGAAGCGGAAAGACGATGTCACTCGTACAACAAGGGACCCAGACGGCGAGGAACAAGAAGGTTGCCACCAGCACCAGCGTAATCACGTCGACGCGGGCTGAAGTGGCCATCGTCATGTGAAACAGCGAAGCCCATGTGCTCAAGAGGACGTGGGCAGCGTGGGGAAACTTGGTGGTGGTAAAGAAACGACCGAGTAAAATACCCGCCACGGCGAGCGGGTTGACAAGCCACCACTTCTCAATCGCCCCGAAGTGAAGGCCCTTGTTCGGCAGATCGAGGAGCAGCTCACCGACATATGGGATCAACGAGTCGCTCAGCGTCGCGATGCCGACCGAGCCCAGATAGCCGATAACGACCAGGCGGATACGGCTCTTTTCCGCGTGCAACCGATACATCGCCGCCGTCGCCCAGGCGCTGACCAGCACGTGCAGCGGGTGAAAGACCCAAAACAGGGTCTCAGAAACGTCATGGTGCACCTTTAATTGGAACATGAGCGCCATGATCACAATGCCCGTGATCGTACCGAAGCCGGTGAAAGGGGCGTGGTTCGCCATCTCGCGGGTTATGATATTTGCCGATTGTTTCATCGAAAACTCGCCGCTCCGCCGACCTTCGAAAAGACTCTCAACCTCTCTCGACGGCCGCCTGAAGCGCCTTCACGGAAGCTAAATCTCGTGTTTGGTCTAGCACATGCACGTTTGTAGCGCCCTCATGTCGTTGCCCTCGTCGAAAAGGATCGCGAATCGGCCGAGACTCTTAACGACACCTTGCGCACGTGCGGACCGAAAAAGCGCATTCCTCCTCCCTCGGAAACAACGCGAAGGATCTCTTGCGGGTTTCGCACCAATACGCCGGATAATAGGGTCACCTTTTTGCCCTCGAAGGCGGCCGGCAGAAGGGGCGTCGAGGCACCCAAAACCGCCACCTCGCGGCAGCTTTCAGAAGCTTTAAGCAAGGCGTCCATCGTGTGATTCATTATCGCTGTCGCCGTGAATAGGGCGACGTCGCATCGGGGAAGTTCATCGACCGCCTCTTCTTGAGGTCGTAATAATTCCGAACGATGAACGGCCCGTTCGAACACGGTCAACAAGCGAGCGCGACTCTGAATCGCGGAGACAAGGGGAGCGAAGTAGCCGACCATACCAACCCGGTCATCGCTCCGGAGATCGAGATGGTCCAGAATGTCGCCGCCCAGGTAGCCGTTCATCTCTCGATTCGCCAGCGCATTAGCACAGGCCAATCCAACGCCGGCCTCGATGGGGTCTCGTGATTTCAAAAAGACGAGAAGCTCGTATGCTGATCTCTGAGACAGCGGTCGAACCCCGTTGAAAATCGAGCAGCCGCCTTTTGCCTCGTCGCGAAAGGTGAAAGCCACTCCGGTCCCGCCGCCCGCAAGCATGACGGCGATGTACCCGAGGCCGATACGAACCTCGGCCACGCGGGCTTCTCGAGCTACCTCGGCCAAAAAAGTCACGATTCGATCGGCCGTGCTTTCAGGAATTATGGACCCTTGCTCTCTCATCGGCTCACCCTACGGCGTTATTTATCGTTATGGCTTGCTCCGAGAAAAGACAAGCACAAAAAGCACGGCGGAGATCGGCGCCGAAAAACGCCGCAAACGGTTCATAATTTCCGGTCGATCGACGAGTCGGGTTGCTATCGATCCTCGCCGACCGCAAAGGAGAAAGACTCGGGAAGGTACTATCACCCTGTGTACAAGAAAAACAAAAACGAGCATCAGGGGACGCGAGTAGCAACCGGTAAACGAACGCAATGCGGTTCATCTAATGGCTATCACGCATCGTACCGCGGTTATTACGGAAGCGTCGAGACGATCCTTTCGGTCTCCCGCCAAAGCCGCGCGGCGAGCGCGGGATCGCGCGAGATCTTGCTGGAGCGCGCGATGTTACAGTTCGAAAAGTACTCGCCCGAGACCCCCTCTACCCGCGGATTGGTCGCGACGTAACACTGCGTTGCCGCTCCTTGCGCGGCGTTTTTAAACGCCAACGGCGCTATAATTTTCGCTCCCATCCGCATCACCGGGCTCATGCTGCGCATAAGATTGGTATTGATCACACCGGGGTGAACCGCATTGGCGGTATGACCCGAGCCCGCAAAACGGCGCGCGAGCTCCTTGACAAATAAGATATTCGCAAGCTTGGACCGGCCGTACGCAACCCACGGAGAGTAACCCCGTTCACCGGAAAGATTACTGAAATCAACGCCCTCGCGCGGCGCGAATATATGCGCGGAGCTACTCACGATAACCAAACGCGCTCGGTCCGAGAGTTGTTCGAGCAACCCGGTGACTAAGATGAAATGGCCGACGTGATTGGTGAAAAACTGTAGCTCGTAGCCGAAAGCTTGTCTCAGCTCGGGCAACGCCATGATCCCGGCGTTACAAATAATCGCGTCCGGCCGAAATCCCTCGGCCTTGATTTTCGCGATACACGCGCGGATCGAGGTTGGATCGGACAACTCGCACGCCAGCGGCACGGCCGCTGCGGAACCGCCGTTCAACGCCGCGCAGGCCGAGCGCGCCTTTTCCTCGGTGCGCGCCGTGGCCAGTACCTTGGCTCCACGCCCGGCGAGAGCGCGTATTGTCTCGAACCCCAAACCGGAATTTGTTCCAGTCACCAGAATCGTACGTCCGCTAAGGTCAAGGCCCTGAACGACCTCTTCAGCGGTGGACCCGTAGCCGAATCCACTCGGCCCCCTTCCGCGTAACGCTGCAACGATGCTCATATCTCCGCTCCTGTTTCTTGCATCCACCTCGAGCGGGCAGCTTACACAGTTACGGTTGGCCTGTAAAGTCGGCGTGCGCTCGGTAGCTCGTAAGACAACGGCTCGGCACGCCCCTGTTTCATCGCTTTTTTCGGGTTTCCGCCCAACGCTTTTTACAACGTGAAGGTTCAACCTGTTGAGCGGTCTTAGATAAACTATGGTTCGGACGTTGCTTCGCAGTGAATCGTTGCCGATGCGAGCTGAGCCGTCGTGTGAAACGCTATTTTTGTAAGCAGCAGTAGATCCTCGTCGTTCCAGATCCCTTGTGACCTTACCAGACCACCGCGATCGAGCGGATTGATAAGCTCGATAGGCTTACTCACAAGCTTACCGCCGGTACCGTCCAATACAACGAACTTCAACAGATTATCGGGCATACAACCACCGCATTCGTGAATCACCGTACCCTCGGACCACAACAGGGCGATGTCGTCGCCGAACGGAATGAATCTCGGCCGCATAAGGAACCGATCTGACGCGGCGCTATCGACCGCTCGAACTTGTCCTTTTCGATTACCGTCAAGACCAAAACTCGCGAGGCGGATCCCGTGCGCGCCATCTGCGCCAAGATACGGACTGCCGAACAGGGTATATGCGACGAGGACCTCGTCTCCCCGGACTAACAGCGACTCGCCGTTTGCATTGCGCCCCAGCCGCAGCGGGCCGTTGTGCGGCATGCCTTCCTCGTCCAAAACCACGAAGTAGCCGCTACCCGGTTCATCGACCTCGTCGTAGGTCGCGGCATAACGATTCCTAAAACGGACGAACTCGCCCAGTCTCAACCCTTTATCGCTTCGAAAAACAACTCGAGGCTCGTCGGTCATTTGTCCGGATTCATCGAGCATCGCAAACGACAACGATCTCTCGGTCAGACTCTCGCGTTGCGTCCAGATCAACGCCAAGCCTCGATCCGCGGGGGCGCTCCGCGCCTGATCGATATCCTGTTCGATACCCAAAACCGTATGCGGCCCGTCAACGACTTCGAGGTTGTCGTCGAGCGTCGCGATTCGGATGCTACTGCCTTCGTCCGGATTCGATTCCAACCACAGGAGCATTACGCTTCCGTCCCGCTCGACCATCTGTACGCTATTGATCCAACCCGCGGGTTTTTTCGCGATGATTCGAGTTTCCCCGATATTGCCGTCACGATCGATGCTCGCGACGACCAGGCGCGCGCTAAAATCAGACTCCGCGTCGTTCTCCGTCATAAAAACGAACATGTCGTCGCCGCGTCGGAAGAGGATCTCGTCATTCCCGAATGAAACGGTCGGCACCGACGGCGTGACCAGCCGGCTCGTCTCGCACGCGTATCGCGCGTCCGACGACGCCGACAACAACGATTCTTTACCGACAAGCGGAGCGCTTAACGCGGGGTCTCTCGCATAGTCATCCGTATACGCGCAACCGATCATGCAGCCTATTGCTATATATAAGTACGATCGTGAGCTTAACCAAGGCATGGCTGAATACAAGTACCGAGAAATCTACTAGAAAAAATAGTAAACCCTTTTGATTTATTTGTAAACCTTAACGTTGTAAACCTTAAGGTAGCAAAAAACTTCGAGCGGAAACGCGAAAAAAGCGATGAAATAAGGGCGCGCGGAACTTTTTTTGGACCGCAGCTTAGTGCACCCTAAGTGAGGTTCA
>JAFGIB010000395.1 GCA_016929805.1 Deltaproteobacteria bacterium
AGCGCTATTTCGAGGAGCGAGCGACGCCGCAGATTGGGCCGTCCCGCCCGAAAGACGAGCGGAGGAACTTATTAAACACGCTCTAAGGCCTATCGCAGTAAGGGCTCGCGAAAAAAATAACTTCACTTTTAGGTAACCGTTCAGGGGGGTATTGCTGTTTGGCTACGACGACGGCCAATTCACCCCGTAAAACCGGCTTTCGTCCTCGGGCCGGCTCGTCAGGTACATTGTGAAATTATTTTTGCGCGAGCCCTTAGTACCTTCGGACATTTTTTTCCGGCTTGTGCCACCTTGTGCCAACGGCGGTTAGCCGGTTTTAAAGAACGAGCCTTATTTTATACAAAATTCGCCGCGTTTTATTTGGCATGCCATTTGCTGTAATAATACGTACGCGACATTCAATCCATTATATTGGGACAGGGGCGGCTCTGAAGCCCTTTTTTCGGATGCCAAGTACGACCGGTTTTTAATCAGGAGGACCTATATGGGAACTACAAAAAAGAAAAACCGTCTGCCGCGTTGCTCATTGCTCGCGTGTGCGACAATGGCCACATTTGCCGTTTTCGGTTGCCAAGATGAGGGAAGCGGCAGCTGCGAACAATACGGCGACGGGGGAAGCGCCGACTGCGACACGAGCAAAACGGAGTGTGAGGCGTGCGAGACATGCCGATGCCCGGAGCTAAATCCGTTTGAGTCCACCGATGACACCGTCGACACCGATTTAGCAGCCATATTCCCTACTCTCGGGAGCAGTGAGTTTGAAACAGCTATTGAGGTCGAGACGGGCAGCGTTCCCGGGAATCGTTCCGTCGGTAGCGTAGATGGTGGAGTGTCAGAGACTAACGCGGCGGCGGCCGATGGCGCCGAGGCCGAGGAGGGCGCCCCGAGCGATCCCACAACGACTTCGAACGACGGCCCGACCGCAGAACGCGAGATCATCGAGGCGGACATCGTACAGATGCACGGCGATATTCTATACGTGCTCAATTCATTTCGCGGTTTGGTCCTCATCGATATGTCCGAGCCCGACCGGCCTTTGATCATCGGGCGTTTGCCCTTTCAAGCGCAACCGGTAGAGATGTATCTCGAGCAACAGCGAGCCTATATCGTGATGAGCGATTACTTCGCCTATTGGCAATATGACCCGGACGCCGATCCGTTGGGATTTCACGGCAGTCGCGTGCTGATCGCGGATGTGAGCGATCCGTCCGCTCCGGTGGAAATGGGAAGCCTCAGCGTGCAGGGCGAGATCACCGACTCGCGCATCGTGGGCGACGTGCTTTATGTGGTATCCAAACGCAACCCTGAATATTGGCGGTACGATGTCAACGATTGGCAGGACACGACCTGGGTAAGCTCGCTCAACATCGCCGACCCGAATAATCTATTCGAAGTAGACGAGGTCGAGTTCACCGGCTCGGCCAATGTGGTCCAGGTCTATCCGACCGCTTTGAGCGTAGCCGCTATCGATCCCAACTACTATCTCGTGGACGATGACAACAGCCGGCAGACGCTGATCACCTATGTCGACATCTCCGATCCACAGGGCGATATTCGGGTCGGAGGCTCTGGTTATGTACCGGGAAGCGTGGCCGACAAGTTCAAGATGGACCTTTTCGAAGGCCATCTTCGCGTGATTTCCCAGGACAGCTACTGGCGCAGCGATGCCTTGCCGGTATTGACCGTTTTTGATGTTGCCGATCCGAATCAGTTAAAACAGGTGTCACAGATAGATATCGACCACGGGGTTCAATCCATTTACGGTTCCTGGATAGCCGCTACCCGTTATGCGGGCGAAAAGATGCTGGCAAATATCTGTTGGGGGGAGAATATCAGTAGCCGCTACCGCGTGGTATGCCGCGTTGATTTCTACGATTTATCTTCTCCCTCCTCTCCCAGCAAGGCCGGCGGCGTTCGCATCGATGCCGAGATCACCCATTTCGAGCCCCGCGACAATCGCATGCTGGCGTTGGGCAGGCAAACCGCTGGTACTTACCAGGTTATCGTAGGCCTATACGATATATCGGATCTGGCGAACGCCTCGCTTATTTCTTCTACCACGGTGGGCGCGGACGGTTCGAGCTCGTCCTCGGCCCTGAACGACTACAAGGCGTTCAAGGTGCTCGACGAGTTGGAGATGATCCTGCTGCCGCTCAACTGGCGGGTCGAGGTGAGCAGCAATCGCTTTGAATATCACCAGGGCGCGCAGATCATCGACTGGAGAGACGACACCCTGACCGAACGCGGCCGCATCGATCACGGCAGCTATGTGACCCGTGCGATCGCGTTTCAGCAACGCTTGGTGGCGATTTCCGAACGCCACCTGCAAGTAGTCGACGCTTCGGACCGCGACACCCCCGTCACCACCGCCGACGTTTATCTCGTGCGCGACGTCATGGATGTATTCGATATCGGCGGCTACCAAGTGCAGTTCGCCAGAGATGAAAAAAGCGGCGATATCCGATTCTTCGTTCTACCCTTCGGCGCGGACGATATGGCGGCAAGCCTGGCCGAATTGCCGGTTGGCGGCGCCAGCCACCACCGGCTGCGTGACGGTAATTTTATTCATCTTATCAGCCATGATACGGGCGGTCAGGTGGTGCGAACCGCCGACTTCTCCGATCCGCTCAAGCCGCGCTGGCGGGGCGAATACCTATTGAGCGAGGATATCGATCACATCTACGGCAGCGGCTGGGGTTTCTACGACTACTACTGGAGCCCGAGCGCCGGGCGACCCCTGAACAACAAGCTGTTGCCGGTCACCATGCGGGTGGTCCGCCAGTCCGACAGCGGTAGAAGGTACTATCAGAACTACCTTCGCGTGATCGACTTGTCCGACCCGGACAACCCGCGCTTGGCCGACGGCAGCCTGCCCATGGACGACTACCCGTTTGTCAATCGGGTCGGTCACGGCGACATTCTGTACTCGACACATACCGAGCCGGCCGTTGACGACGACGGCAATCAAAAGCAGTATCATGTAAGGTACTACTTGGATCGAGTCGACGTCAGCGATCCGGACGATTTCGTCCTGTTGCCCAAGCTCAACATACCGGGAGTGTTGGTGGACGTGGATGAAAGCGGTATGCTTTTATACACGGTAGACTACCAGTTCGACGAGTTTGGTCGACGACGCAACTCGCTTGATGTGTTACGCGTCGAAGACGATAAGGCCGTCTTGGTGGAGGTGCTCGCGGTCGGTGACGAGATCGGTCGCGCCCGATATACGGATCGCACTGTATGGCTGACCAGTCACAAGCAGCCGTGGTGGGGCTTGGGAGAGGATTCGATTGACAGTCGCCAGCCTTACACGCGGTTGTCCAAGTTGGTCTTTGCCGAGGACGGGACGCTACAAAGCGATCTCGGGTCTGATGTACACGGTTACCACTTCAACCTGTTGGATATCGAGGATGATTTGGCGTATCTATCGTCCAGCTATCCCTATGGCTTGCTAATCCTGAACGTGAGCGATCTCAACAATCCGGAGATTCTGAGCTCGTCGCGTTCCATCGGCTATATCTCCAAGCTGGTGAGACACGAAAACTTTCTGTACATGCCCATGGGCAGCTACGGGGTGCGTCGCGCCCAGTTTTAACCGGCATCAAAAAAATCCCGCGAAATGCCCGCCGCCCCGAGCATCGCGCTTCGACGGTTCGCAAACGCCCGCCGACGAAGTCGCAGCGCCGGGAGCGCGGGCAGCGGCTCAACGGTGCTGTTTCCGAATTGGCCGAGAAAGCCGACGTTTTAATGGCGTCATGCTATCGTGCTTAGACCGCCGTCTACCGAGAGCACTTGACCGGTGATATAGGCCGATTCCCGGCTGATCAGGAAAAGCGAAGCGTAGGCCGTTTCCCATCCGGTGCCTTGGCGTCCCAGCGGAATCGGTGTTTTGGAACGAGAGGGTCGGCCTTTGCTGGCAACGCGCCCGATAGCGGTGTCCATTAAGCCCGGCGCAACGACATTGACGCGGATATACCGGCGCGCGCCTTCGAAAGCCGCATGGCGCATCAACCCCGCCAATGCCGCCTTTGAGCTGTCGTAGGCCGGTATTCGACTTCCCGGTCTAAGCGAAGCCGTCGAGGAAATCAAAACGATCGAAGAGCCGTCGTCGATTCGAGACAATGCGGCTTTCAACGTCAGGGCCGCACCCCGTAAGTTGACCGAAAGCACAAAATCCCAGCCCTCGGCTGTGACGTTTTGTAAAAACATCTCTCTTCCGGTTCCGACGTTATACACCAGACCGTCGAGCCCGCCGGCATCGTTCCAGGCTTTTTCGACCATGGCTTGTATCTCATCCGGATTGCGCACGTCGGCTCGAATGGCAAAGCCGTTTCCACCCTGATCGCCTATGGCTCGACAGGTGCTTTGCGCGCTTTCGAGGTTTTGGTCAGCTACCGCCACGGTGGCGCCTTCGCGGGCGAAGAGCAAACACATGGCGCGCCCGTTGCCGATCGGCGCATCTTCTAATCCGTATTGCTGCTGACCGCCCCCGACGACGAGTATCCGGCGTCCTATCAGACGTCCTCGTCCGGGCGCGTTGCCTTTTGATTCCGGTGCTAAATGAAAAAGATCTTCGTTCATAGTCCCAATCTAAAACCGCATGAGATCAACGGGTATTTCCGGCGGCGGCAGGTCGATGCTGCCGCCGATCGCCGGGATGCCGACGCGCCTCAAGCCGCTGGTTGTCTCTATAAGCGGCAACACGCGCGGATCGTCGAGCGCTAGGTCGAGCACAAAGCGGGTGCGCATCGGTCGACCCCGATACACACTTTCGACCGTAACCTGCATCCCGTCGACGGAGAAACGTTGACCCGCGCGCAACGGCCGGATGTTAAAAGTGCTCGCATAAGCGTCTCCCGTCGTATAACCGGAATGCAAGCGCTCGAGCACGAACTCCGAGGCTTTAACGCGCGTAAGCCGGTGCGGCGCAAAGGTGCTGGTGAGTAGGTATGCCGACTTGGGAGCGGGACGCCCGAGAACCTTTCGGGCGAGCGGAATGTAGATACTCGTCGTCGCGTCAGCGGCCGCGAATAATAACACTCGTTTGGCCGAGAGCAGCGGGCTATCCAGCTTCGGGTCTAGGATTGACGAGCGTACCGCATCAGCCAACATCGGACCAAAGCTGACCTCGTAACAGCCAAAGTAAACTCCGGATACGAGCTGCAATATGAGTAACGGCACGCCGAGCGCGATTCCGAGTCCCGCGCGGACGCGTCTTGTCCCGCTCCGCCATGCCGAAACGGCCGCGTATATAAAAGTTACGAACGCGGCCGAGGAGCCGAAAATAGCCGGTAGAAGCACGCGACTCTCGGGCATCGGTGACAACAGCGGTAGAAGCGCCAGAGGCGATCCGAGAAACAAGAAGCGCGCTCTTCTCCCCGCCTCGCTTCTTACAGCGACCGCGATGATTAGCGCGAATACGACAAGCCCGAATAGGCCGATTCGCTGCAACATCAGGCGAAACGGTAGCAAATCGATCAAGAACGTTTCGGGGAGGAAACCGAGCTGCACCAACTCTAATGTCCAGGTAAAGCCTGATGTCCAGAAATCAGAGCGTATGCCCAGCGCAAGTTCCCCGGCAAGCATAGGTAACCGCGCACTCGCCTCTCTTAGAAAATCGCCCGTTTCGGTAAACGGGTTGAGGTATGTGCCCGACGCGTACGAGCCATAGCCAAACGCGGCACGTACCGCAAAATACAAAACGAGCATCGCCGCCCAGGGTGCCACAGCCAGCATCCGGCCCCTCGCTCCTCGAGAGTGGTATAATTCCAGCACGAGTAGGTACCCGACGAACGCAATCGCGTACTCACCCGAAAGCAGCGCCAAGGCAAAGGCGAGTAGCGAGGGCCAGCGTTTTTCTCGTTCGTCACCCTCCAGCGCTCGATAGCGTAAGATTAAAGCGATCAAAGCGAAAACAGCGGCTAAGATCGCGTTTCTCATCGCTATCCATCCGAGCGTTAGCGCGTGGGCTTCGTCGAACGCGAATAGCGCGAGCGTAAAAAGCGCTACCGAAGGCGGAAGCAATCCGCGTAAAAGCAGCGCGAATAGCGCGAGCATGACGACCCACAAAACAAAACTGTGCAGGTGGTACGCAAATGCGTCCAAATCGAAGAGCGTGAGATCGAACCACATCAGCGCCGAAGAGAGAGGTCGCCACATCGCGATGCGAAGTTTCGGGTTAGACCACCACGGAAAAAAACCGCTATCTCGCAACGCACGGTTTTCGGCCGCGCTGCCGTCTGAAAAGGTGAACAGCGACAGAGGCGCGCGCGGCACCGGATAAATGCCGCGCATCATCGCGATTTGCGCGTAATCATCCGCGGCAAACCCGATCATCAGGGCATCTTTATGTAAATAGGCCGAGAGTACGATGATACAAGCAGCCGCTATTGCGTAGTTCCGCACAAAGGACAAGTGAGTCAGCACGTTTACGATGCGGTGGTTAATAACTGTTACCGTCGGTGGTCTTCAGTCGAGACGAGCGGTCGCATTTCCATAGCATTAAAGAGAAATAAGCGTGCAATTTTACTAGCTTCTGGTCAATAGTGGTAAAAATCAGAGGTCCGTCAGCAAAGGCGGGCGGCCGAGTTTTCGACATGCATCCGTAGGTACTCTTTTTACCCGGCATCGTTCGTATCCGGACGGTTAATTTCGGTTCATGCCGATCTAATCGGGGAAAAAAGCACGCTTCAGTTGGGTATGACTTCGTACCGCCGCTTGTCTATGTTTGTTTCAGCAGGACTGGACACTAAAAACCGTTTTTCTAACGACTTTGCGTTAAATAAACGGTAAATTTTCGGTTGTGTCATCACTTTTTAACTAAGGACCGACCGATATCGAATCGCTTGCGCGGTCCGACGATGTAAAGAAATAGAAATCGCGTACAAAAACGAATATACTCATCTTTGTACGAATTCTACTTAGCAGCCTTAAGAAACGGTTGAGCCGTAAGAGGTGTAGTTCAATGAAAAAGGTTGGTTTCTACCTTGTTTCTATCGTTTCGCTGACTGTGCTAGTTCAATCCTGTCATATCGATCGCGAGCCGATCCGTATCGAGGGCCCAGGCGGAAGTAGCGGCTTTCCCAAGGCGGAAGTCGGTGAGTCTAGCGACTTTGTACAAGGGGAACGACAAGATAGTGTCGTTCAAATAGCGGGCTCGCCCGAAAACGGTATTAGCGCCTCCGGAGCGGGAGGAAGCACGAGAACGAACCCGCAACAAGGAGGCGCCGGCGGCGTCGCAGAAAAAAAAGATGCAGGACGCGACTATGCTGGACGCGACTCCCGTAGTGATGCCGAGGCTAAAGTAGATACCGGTTTAGACACCGTGATTCCGGAACGTCCTAAAACAACCGGCCCCATAGCGTACGGCGACTGGGATTACTATGAGGTCGAGGGAGCGATCTGCAGAGACGGCTCTCCGGCCGGATACTACCTGCGAAAAGGCACGAGTAAAAACCTGATGATATTTCTCAACGGCGGAGGAGCGTGTTACGACAGCTTTTTCTGCAATACCAATCCGGCCAACGTCGATCAATCGCTGGATGGCGAAACGCTTATGGACGCGACGTGGGAAACCTTTACGCGGGCGACGATTCCCTCTAGGCAACAACCTCCTGACGAAGGCATCCTTCAGAAGGTCCCGGGTAATCCGGTTATGAGCTGGAATATGGTCTTCGTACCCTATTGCACGGGAGATGTATACGCCGGCACAACCCCCGACGCGCGGGTAGTCACCGCGTTGCTCATGCCCGAGCAACAATTCTTAGGCTACTCGAACTTGGGCCTCTTTTACCGAAGCTTTGGGCCCGACTTTATGGATTCGGAAAAAATACTTTTAGCCGGATCGAGCGCGGGTGGTTTCGGCGTTGTTTTAAATTTCATCCGCACCCAGGCTTTTTTTAATAAGAGCATACTGTACTTCATAACCGACTCGGCTATTCCTTTCAGAGACCAATATCAACCGGCGTGTCTACAACAAAGGTGGCGCGAACTCTGGGGTATAAATCAGATCTTGCCGAGCGACTGCGCCAGTTGTTTTAACGCCGACGGCGGAGGCTTATACGAGCTGACGACCTACCTGATAGCCAAAAACGCCGAACGCGTGCTGGGCGGAGCGATTTCTTCCGTACAAGATGAGGTCATGAAGCTATTCTACAGCGCGGGGCTCAACAACTGTACCGGTTCCGCGCTAACTAATATGCTATCTTATCCCATCACTCGATACCCGCTGGCTCTCCAAGACTACCTCGATAATGTAATAAATAAGAACAACGTCGCCTCGTATATCGTAAGTGGCTCGACTCATCAACACCTGTTTCGAACCCGTTTTTATCAAGATAATGGCGTGGGTATGACAATAGCTGAATGGGTAGGAGAAATACTCGCGAATCGTGCCCCTCAAATAGGACGTGTATACTAATAGCGATACCGCTGAGCGCCGTCTTTTATCGCCGGGTCGGCGTATTCACGCAACGATTGGCGGTAAGCGTTCAGGGGTCAAACAAGTCGGCGGCCAATTCGTCCGTAAAACCGAGCGCGCCCGAAGCGCCGGCGAGGATGGTACTTGCTGTACCTGACGAGCCGGCCCGAGGACGAAAGCCGGTTTTACGGGATGAGTCGGCCGCCGTCGTAGCCAAACAGCAGTACCCCCCTGAACAGTTACGATTGGCGCGCTGCCTTCGCTAAATGGTGAGGTCATAAAAAATTGAATGCGCTGACGGACTGTTTGCCGGGTTAAGCGTTAAATCCTGTTTCGGCGATATCCCCGCGTATAATAGGGATTAGCCGGAGGAGCTGGCGTAACCGATTCGACAGCTCGAGAGTATTTCCATCTCTCGAAAACAAATCGGGTTGGACTTGTTACGGCAGATATGATAATGCGGGTTTTTACCGAAAAGCTCGATTTTTGTCTTATCTACTATTGGATTTGACGCCAGCAGGCTATGGTTTTTTCATAACAGAAAGGGGTTGACCATGAAGAATGGGTTGCTTTTATGGATTCTGCTTTCCTTAGTCGTCTTTGCCTGTGCAGAAGAAGAGGGCTCGAACGAGAATGGCGACGAGAATGGCAACGAACAGGTGAGCTTCCTCCCCATGAAGGAGGGGAAAATACAATCCTGCACCGAGGGGATTGACATCGCCTATCAAGTATGGAGATACGACGGAACCGCCGAGGCAACGCTTCTCTATATCAACGGACGTACCGAGTACACGGACAAATACCACCATTTAGTAACCATGTTCAATAAGCCGTATGATATCATAATGTATGATCATTTTGGACAAGGCCGTTCGGGAGGTACACGAGCACATGCGGACGATTTCGATGCCCAGCATGTATGTGACCTAAAAAGGATTGTCGATGAATTGGCCTCCGAGAGTCTACCGATAGCCATGGTGGCGCACAGCATGGGAGGTTTTGTCGCCACCCGCTTTGCAGAGCTCTATCCGGATGCGGCGCGGGTATATGCCTTGTCGTCTCCCATGTACGGCATTCCCGTTCCCGATGGTATGACGGTTGAAGACGTTAAAAACATGGCTAGTTCCATGGTGACAAACGGCAACGGCGAAGCATCAATCGCGGGCGACACGAGCGCCGAAATACCGACTTGCGAGGAAAACAATCTTACGCATGATTGCGAAATGTACGACAAGTTCAAGGACGATCCGATCATGCAAATAGGCGAGCCGACCTGGGGTTGGGTCAATGCGGCGATCCAGGGTTTCGAGTCGCTTTTTGCCGATGTTGGCAAAATCGACAAACCGTTTCTCATCATGCAAGCCGGCCAGGAAGAGATAGTGATTCCGGAGAAGCACCAAGAATTCTGCGCTTTATTGGGCGAAGAGCTTTGTACCATCAAGGTATTTGAGAACGATTACCACGAGCTTTTCTTTGAGACGGACCGTGACTCGGTCGTACAGGCCACCGTCGAGTTTATAGAACAACAATTGGCCGGTGATTAACCAGCATGTTCGCCGCGCTCGCCTCCACCATCGACACGCATATCAACTGGGGGTCGTCCTACCTGACCAATGACATCTTTAAAAGGTTCGTCTTTCAAGCGATGCTTAAAAAGCAGCCCGATGAAAAAACATTGGTGTGGGTTGCCAGAGGCGGCAATGTGCTCATGGTATTAATTGCGCTCGCAGTTATGACCCAGCTTGTGTCTATCAATCAAGCGTGGCAAACGAGCCTTCTGCTGGGTGCGGGGATGGGAGTAGTGATCGTTTTACGTTGGTTGTGGTGGCGAACGAACGCGTGGGCGGAAATCGCCGCCATGCTTTCATCCCTAGTTGCCGCACCGGTTTTATTGACACATATAGATACCAACGCGCTCCGGCTCCTGCTGATCGCGCTGATTTCGAGCGCGTCCGCGCTAGTGGCGATTTACTGGGCCGGCCCCGAGCAGCGAGATAAGCTCCGCAATTTCTACCAGAAAACCAGACCGCCGGGCTATTGGCGACCGATCGCCGATGAGCTCGGCGAAACGCGCTACGACGGAACGTCGCGCCTCAAGCGATCGCTCGGCGCTACCTTGTTATCGAGTATCTCCATCTTCTGTATATTGGTCGGTATAGGATCGTGGATGGTCGGCAGTCCGCCGCCGGTATTTTGTCCTTCTGCCCTATTATGGAATATGAACCTGATCGCGGTCGGGCTGTTACTCTGTCCGGCTTGGATTACGAGCGTGCTCGAGTAGACCTTAACGTTTCAAAAAACGTCGAGCGTAAAAGGGGAAAAACGATGAAATAAGGGCGCGCGGAACTTTTCTTGGACCGCAGCTTAGTGCACCCTAAGTGAGTTTTGAGAAAAAGTGAGCACGTCCCTAGTTCGCGCTGCTTTTCTCGAGCGAAGCGGTGTACGCCGACGGAGGTTTTGCAACGCTAAGGTAGACACCTCGATAATCTGAGCCCGGCTAAATGGCAAAGCTACAAAAAGCCATTGTCAAAAGCTCACCAGCGTCGGGATCAGCAGAATACTGAAGTAGTTAAAATTAGGCGAATCGCCGAGATAGACGTAGTTACCCTGCAGCCCGATGCCGATTCCCGCGTCGTTGTCCGAGGAAAACCACTCCTTGCCGAAAGCGAGCGATAAACCGACGCCTCCGAAGCCCTCTAATTTCTCCCAAAATGCCGTGCTGCAGGGCGCATCTGGTAAATAAAATAAAGCGCCGGCCAAGCGGATATGGCCGGACAAATAGAAATCGAAAGGCATGAAATAGTAGGTCGCCCCCACTCCGATTCCGAAGAGAAAAAAGGCGTCGATACCCGAGTTCTCTTCGGAAAGAAGCAGCGTCTCAAAAGCGACGCCGATATGGAGAGCAAGATTATCGATAACTGCAATTCCCCCATCCAAAGCGAGATTCAACGCGGGGCTTCCGAATGCGGGATCTTCGATTAATCGAACCCCCGGAGTGGGATCGAACCGGCCGTTTCCGATATAGGACCCGTATCCGACACCGATGAAAACGCGAGAAAAAAATCCAGCGTGCTCCTGCTCTTCTTCGTCATCCGTCGATTCCACTTGCGCTTCGGTGCGCGCCGTCGCGCTGAGCTCGCTCAGCACGAGCGCAACAAAGACGATTGCGGCGGGATATCTAAAATACCGTCGGCTGATCGGACCTCTCTCGCCGCTCCGCCCCCCTGGGTTCAATTGAGTAGCGAACATGCGGCCTCCTGCTCGAGCACAGGACAGATCGGCCGCCCCGCGCTTCGAGCCGCGTAGTACGCGGAAAAACAACCTCTTACGTCTTGGGCGTCGGCGTCGCATGCGGTATCAAGCTCAATCGGTATTTCGCGCCCGCAATCGCCGGCCGCGGCTCGAATGATAGCGAGTAGATATTCGCATGCGGTCAGATCTATTATCGCGTCGAACACCAAGCCGCAGGCGAGTGGATCCGAGATTATTACGCACGGCATTTGACCGAAAGCATAGGCCAAATTGTAATACAAAAAACATCTGTCGACTTCCTCCGGACGGCTTTCGCAGAGATTTTCAGCGTAAGGCTGAAGTCGATTGTCACAATCGGATGCAACGCCGATGAGATCGTCGAGCTTTCGCTCGCACGAGGTTCGATCAACCTCAAAACCGCCGTCGATGTCCGCGTCGTCGGTCGGCTCGGCGTCGCTCTGTTGTTGTGCATCAAAGCCCGCGTAAGCCGCATCCGTAAGACCCGCGTCTTCTTCGATCGGGGTATTCTCGATCGGCTCCTGCCGCGGCTTACAGTCGTCGACCGTATCATCGGCGTCGCAGGCCACGCACTCACCAGAGCGATCGCATCCTTGACAGGACCAACTGTTCGGATCGTCGACCTGCATTTGACACCTTCGAAAGTTCTCGTCGCGGCCACAACGCGCGGAAACCAGAACCAAAGTGTTTTGTTCGAGCCAAGAAAGATAACAAGTATTTTTATCCAAAGTATATTTATCGCCTTTCCAGGCGACTATGGTGCGATAGTTATCCGCGTCGTGCCTGTCGACAGCGGCGAGTAGCCGTATCGCCTCGTCTACGCCGTCGCGGTCGATATCCAACACGAGTTTATGGATGCGAAAATCGACGGCGTTGAGATCGAGATCGAGCTCGAACTCCGCGTTCGCCAGCCAAGAGAGGCCGGCCCAGCTACCGATACTCGTGTCGAGATCGAACGAGACAAATGCATCGATATCGATATCGCTTATCAGTCTGAGTGAAGCATCCATAGAATCGCGATATCTTCCCAAGGAAAGGTGAACATCAGTGCAACATCCGTAGAGAACGACGAGCACGGCCAGCCGGACGTTCCTACGGCGAATTAACGCTTGAGCCCCGTTCATCGATATCCCTTTATAGAATTGACAATATAAGCGTAATCCTTTTTTGAAATGCCATACCGGAAAAGAATCCGATTTAAACGAACGACCTCCGTCATTATATCTTTACGGCTTAGAAACGCCTTGACATCAATTCGTCGACCGAGCCGACCGCGGCGATAGCGGAAAAACACTGTAGCCCGACGCGGCTCTTTATTCTCTAGCTGATGTAACTGGCGTGTTTGCTGATCTGGTTCCTAAAAAGGATAGATTGATCCGCGAGCGTCTTGGTAAAGCCCGTCTGATCAATCCTCCCGAAACTTTTCGGAGTGCCAAGACCCCGACGTCGAGCAACGACGACGATGTATTAGCAGCGCTCTGATGATCCTACACCCCAACGTTGCAAAAAACGACGAGAAAAAAAGCGATTTAATAAGAACGCGCGGAACTCTTTTTGTACCCGAGCTTAGTGCACCCTACATGAGCATAAAAAGTGAGCACGCCCTTAGTTCTCGCCATTTGTCGCGAGCGAAACGGTTCACGCCGACGGATTTTTTGCGACTTTCAGGTTCGCGGGAGTTTGCATAGGATTACGCATAACCTTGCGGTATGGATATTGCGAACCGGCGTTATGAGCGCCAATCGCTTACTTATATTTACAGTATATTACCTTGAGCGAGAGATAAATACCTTCTATACTCGAAGAGCGACATCTCGTTGACTCATCCGCGCGGCGCGCTTCGATTGTAGATAGACGCCGTTTCTTACCTCTACACAGGGAGTATCGACATGAGAGTTACGCATCCTCGATGCAAAAGACTGGCCTTTATCCTGGGCTGCGCGGTCCTTGCGTGCTCGGGCGGTAATGACGACGAAAACGGCAACGCGACGGGCGGTGGCACGCCTCCTAACGCGGGAACAATCTATAGCGGCGGGGCCGGTGGCGTCGGCCCGACGGACAGCGGTTCCCCCCTTCCAGACGCTGGAGCCGGTGGCGTCGGCGCGACCGACAGCAGCGCCCGTCCCGACAGCGGGGTCGGTGACGCCGGCTCGACTGAAAGCGGCTCCCCGCTTGCAGACGCCGAAGCCGGCGACGTCAACTCGACCGAAGGCGGCACGGACGGTTCGTTCGAGTCGTGTATAGACGGGGGAAGTACGAGTTCTTCGGACAGCAAGAACGTTATCGATAACGGCGATTTTACTGATGGGTTAACCGGCTGGACCAACTACAGCGCTGGCAGCTTTACCGTTCAGTCAGCTATCGCACGAAGCGGCAGCGCGGCGGAAGTAAGCGGACGAGTAAACACCTGGGACGGCCCTGCGCAGGAAATAACGGGAGAAATTGCAGCCGGCCAGACTATTAATGTCACCGCCTGGGTCCGGATCGCGGGTGCCGCAAGCGACAGCGCCATGGTCAGTCTCAGGATCACCTATAGCGACGATACGCAAGAGGAATATCCGTACCTTGGCGGGACAACAGCGAATGACACCGGCTGGACGCTGCTCTCGGGTGCAGGCACCTTAAATCCGACCAGCGACAATGTAGCCGGCGTTACGATCTACTTTCAAGGTCCCGCGGCGGGAGTTTCGCTTTATGTCGACGATGTCGCCGCGATAGTCTCCGGTCCTACCGGCGGAACCGGGACAGGCGATGTCGGAGGGGGCGCGACTGTCGTCATCGATCCCGCGGTCGCCTATCAGACGCTCGAGGGATTCGGAGCGGCTGTCGGCTGGTACGGCAGCAAGCTGACGGGCCACAGTAAGGCGAGCGAGCTTTACGCGATCCTGTTTCAGGACCTCGGTCTCGATATCCTACGGCTCAGAAATCGGTATGATCGAAAGAGCACGGCCAGCAACGACGAGGGAAGCAACTGGGAATCGCTCATCGCTGACGAGGACGTGAAGATCTTCAACGGAGCCAAAGAGTCGCTAGGTCACGCGCCGCTCGTCATGCTCACCTCCTGGTCGCCGCCGGGGACACTCAAGGCGAGCGGCCTCGAAAGGTGCAGCAATAATAATAGCAACAACAATACGACATGCACGCTAGCCAAGAGCAACGGCGCCTTCGACTACGCGGCTTTCGGCAAGTACTGGGCGGATTCGATCGGCTACTACTCGGGTAAGGGGATCGCGCCCGGTTTCATCAGCATCCAGAACGAACCTGACTTTGTCCCCGGCGATTGGGAGGGGTGTAAGTTCACGCCGAGTGAGACAGCGGAATTTCCCGGTTACGACAAGGCGCTCGCGGCGGTTCACGCCGCTCTCGCATCCGACCATCCGAGGATCCTCGGGCCTGAGGTGCTCGGCGTCCACTACTCCAAGGTGCAAAACTACGCCGCTGCGCTCGACGCCTCGCTCCTCGATGGTTGGGCCGCCCATCTTTACGAGCAGGGCAACGACCAACTCTGGGACTGGAAAACGCCGGGACCGGATAGCTTCGTCGCTCCCATGAAGGGTGCCGCGTCGGTTTCGGAAGGAAAACCGCTTTTCGCCACCGAGTTCGCCACGAATGAAGACAACGGAACCGAGGGCGGATTTGAGACGGCCTGGCTCATTCACAACACCCTGGCGGAAGCCAATTTCGCTGCGTTCATCTACTGGGATATGATATGGACGGGCAACGCCGGCCTCGTCACCATCAACGACACCTCGAGCTACACGATTCGCGACCAGTACTTCGCGATGATGCACTTCTCGAAGTTTACCAATCCCGGCGACAAGCGAATCCTGGCGAGCTCCAACCTGCAGGCGCTTCGCGCTTCAGCGTGGGCTTCGAAGGACGGCGGCCAGATCGCGCTCGTGCTTCTCAACACGGGAAGCAGTGAGAAGGCGGTGCGACTCTTCAATTGCGGAGAAAAGATCATCGCGAAACAAGCATACCGGACGCTCTTCAACCCCGGTTCGTCGACTCGCTGGCAAGACATTACAGCCGACTCGGCCAATGGGACGGTGACGATGCCGGCTCGCTCGGTGGCGACCGTAGTGCTCGACGAGTAATCGACTGCTGAACGATGAGCCGCTCTAAAATCATCCGCTTTAAGGTGGAAACGCGATGATTTCGACGAGGACACGACGTTAGAGAAACGCGGTATAGGTTCGGTTTTATTCGAAGTCTCGGATCAATTAATCGATTAGGTCGAAAGCGTAGACGGTTTGCGCTATAGATAATGCAAACGAGGCAAAACCGGATGATCGGCTAATTGCGCAGTGTGTTTCAGCACGAATTTGTGGGATGTGGTGAGTTGTATGAATAATCGATTTTTCAAGCTATTGGTTGTTTTGGAATTGTCTATCTTCGGCTGCAGCGACTCGAGCCAACATTCGAGCGGTTCGAGCGGCAACCAAGCAAACGGCGGGACGAATACCGCTGGCCAGCTCGCTCAAGGCGGTAGCTCGAGCGGTGATGCGGGCTCCGTAACTGGGGGAACAACCGCTGGTAGCGGAACGGCGCAAGCAAACGGCGGGGCGAATACCTCTCAAGACGGTAGCTCGAGCGGTGATACGGGCTCCGTAACTGGAGGAACAACCGCTGGTAATGGAACGAGCGAAGGCGGGGCGACGGGTGGCAGCGGGCCGACGGCAGGTGTTGTTAGCACGGGCGGCACGTTGACGGAAAGCGGCGGTTCGACAGCGGGCGCAGCAGCATCCGCAGGTAGCTCCGGTACAAGCGGTATTTCGGCAAGCAATCGCCCGATGGGATTCGCCTCGGTGTCCGCTCTGGGCATAGAGAACACGACGGGAGGAGCGGGAGGCAAGCTCGTCAACGCTGACACGGCCGAAGCTTTACTAGCTTATATGGATTCCGAAGAGGCCTTAATAATAATGATCAGCGGAACCATCGATCTCGAAGGAATGGTACCGCTGCGTTCTAACAAGACTTTGATCGGACTTTCGAACGCTCGCCTCATCAACGGCGGCTTGGAGCTGTATAAGCGACAAAACATCATCATTCGCAACATCGCTTTCGCCGACGGCACGGACGACACCATGAAAATAAACCAGAACACGCATCACGTCTGGGTGGATCATTGTGACTTTAGCAACTCGGCCGACGGGCTTTTCGACATAACCCGACAATCGAGCTACATCACCATCTCTTGGAATCACTTTTATAATCACAGTAAGACCATGCTTATCGGCCACAGCGACTCCGAGAGTGAAGATGCCGGGCATCTTAAGACCACCATCCATAACAATTGGTTTGACGGAACCGAGCAGAGGCATCCCAGAGTGCGATTCGGAGAGGTCCATGTTTTCAATAACTACTTCCTCAACAATCGCTTGTACGGCGTCGCGTCTACCATGGAGGCGGACGTCGTTATGGAAGGCAACTACTTCGATAATGTACCCTATCCGAGTTATTCAGGTTATCAAGAGTCCGGTCCGGGTGATTTAGTCGAGCGCAATAACGTATATCATAAATCCGGTTCGCCGCAGATCCGCGGGACGGCCTTCGACCCTCAAACGTATTACGACTACGTGGTGGATGACCCGGAACTTGTACCGGATTTCATCCGTAACGGGGCGGGCGTAGGCGTTATCGATCCTGTCGCCGCGAGTGGTTAGCCGCGACTGCTTCTCGTTCCAGCATGAAAATACGAGCGAAAGAAAAAGGCCAAAAGGGCGGAATAGCGGATGAACCATGCGGCTATAGCAGTAGAAAACTAAAAAAACCGCGACCGCCGCTTTCCACGTCGCAGGGGTAAACTAAAGGCTTACATGGTATACAATGTAAACCGTACTAACATTGACGTTGCAAAAAACGTCGAGCGGAAACGCGAAAAGAGCGAGCACTCCCTTAGTTCGCGCTATTTTTCGCGAGCGAAGCACTTTACGCCGACGGAGTCTTTGCAACGTTAAGGTCAAGTTCGGAGTAAAAACGAAGCCAGAAATCCGGAACTCCATTCGCGAAAAACTTTATAGCTGGATAGATGCGTAGTAGCCGAGTGACTCGACGTGGCTACGTTTTCTAAACCGCTATCGCCGCGTGGATTTGAAGCTTTAGCGAATTACGACCTCCAAGCGATCGCGATCGGCCGGCCGATCGCGGGACAGCCGCTCGCGTCCGCCTGATTTGCCGCACCTTAATACAAGGTTTACACGCGGCGAGAGCCGATTTATAGCGATCTCAGCTTCTCCTTTGATACCGACTTCCTCCGTCGTGTGCGAAAAACACGGGCCGATATCTTTATTCAACGGCGAAAATTACGTTATACTTCCTTGTTGAGGCTCACTATCGACCTTTCTATTTAGACTAGAACTTTGAGTAATACGATACAGCCAAGCCCGGCACCTCGACCCGAATTGATCGCGAATCGATATCGGGTGGAATCGGTCTTGGGCAAGGGCGGTATGGCTATCGTCTACCAAGTGCTCGATACAACCACTAAGAGAAAGCTCGCGCTTAAACAACTGACGAAAGAAAGAAACGAGAAACAAAAAGGAAGCGCCGAGCTCTTCGAGCACGAATATCATGTCCTGTCACAGCTATCGCATCCGAGAGTAATTGAGGTCTACGACTACGGCGTCGAAAACGATACCCCGTATTATACGATGGAGCTTTTGGACGGCGGCGATCTGCGCGAGATATCGCCTTTGCCCTGGAGACAAGCCTGCTCGCTTTTACGCGACGTCTGTTCCGCCCTGTCGTTGCTGCATTCTCGTCGAAAAATTCATCGAGACCTGACTCCCCGTAACGTTCGATGTACGAAAAACGGAAAGGCCAAATTAATCGACTTCGGCGCGATGGTGCCGATGGGACACTGCAAATACGTTGTCGGAACGCCACCTTTTACCGCGCCTGAGGTGGTAAACGTACTGGCGCTTGACGCCCGAACCGATCTTTATTCCTTAGGAGCCACGGCTTACTACGTGTTGACTCGACGTCACGCGTATCCGGCTCGTAATTTTAGAGAGCTTCGAGACATGTGGCGACTACCACCGAAGCCGCCTTCGAGCATTGTAGCGGAGATCCCGAGAGACCTGGACAGCTTGGTGATGTCATTAATAAATCTAGACAGCATGGCTCGACCGGTGAACGCGGCTGAAGTCATGGAACGGTTAAGCGTCATAGCCTCTCTTGAAACCGACGAGCAGCTTTTAATATCCAACTCCTATCTATCGACGCCTACGCTTGTGGGGCGTGACAGGGATTTGCTAAAGGTCCGCAAGCAGATCGTCCGCGCCTATCGCGGGCACGGTAGCACGATCATTATCGAGGGCGCCTCGGGCGTTGGTCGTAGCCGGTTCTTAGACGCCTGCGTTTTAGAGGGAAAGTTAGCGGGCGCGACGGTATTGAGGGCTGACGCCGGAGATAAACATATCGGTAACTGGGGTATAGCGAGAACGATCGTCGCTCAACTGATAGACGGTCTACCGAAATTAGCCTTGAGCACCGTAATGCCCCATATTTCGATATTGGGCCACGTGGTACCAGAGCTAATAGGTAAATATGAGGGGTACCGACAACGAAGCTCGTTTCCGCCTCGCGAAGGAACCTGGACTAGGACGCCCTCGGCGCCGCGTTTTCGCGTCGATTCCAAATCCGTAGAGCAGCCTCGGGAAGAGAAATCGGTACAAAAATGCCTTACACCTATTGACGATCGAATTACCGCCGTGCCGAAAGCTCCCAGCACCGGCATATCGCATGAAGCTGACGTCGAGGATCCGTTTTTGCGGGTTCGTGAGGACGAATCTCAACCATGGTCAACCTGGACGGAATTATGGGGCAAGACCAACTCGTTACAGCCGCCCGCGTATCCCGAAAGCAGTACGGTGATTTTGGAAAAAATCGCCGATCCTCGAGAATTGCGCCCGCGCGTTCAAACCGCGCTTCGCGACTGGTTTTTGCAAATAAGTAATCAACGGGTACTGATGCTGGCGATAGACGACGTCCATCGAATCGACGAACCGTCGGCGGCCTTTATCGCGTTGCTCTCGAACCATCTTTCACAAAACAAATTGGTGATAGTAGCGACTCGAGAAAGCGGCGCGAGCGCGGTTTCGACGCGAGCGATAAAACTCTTGCGCGAAGCCGGCATCAAGATCAATTTGAGAAATCTCGGTTTTGATAATACCGAAAAGCTCTTGGGATCGGTTTTCGGAGAAACGCCGCATCGACGGATAATGGCGAATCGACTTTATACAATTACCAAGGGAAATCCAAATGCAATCATGCAGTTGGCTCAGCATTTGATAGACAGAGGGTCGGTATATTATCAGTCCGGCACCTGGTATTTGCCGAGCAGGTTCGATCCCAGCGATCTACCTGAAAGCTTATCGGACGCGTTGAGCAGCAGATTTAAAACGCTGAGCGATCCGGCGCGTCAACTGGCTCAAACCCTGGCCTTAAGCCCGGACAGCCAATATTCCTTCGAGGATTGTCTGTTTCTCACGGGAACCCGCGAGCTGACGCATCTGATACGAATATTAGACGAGCTTATCTCGAGTGAAATATTAACCAAAGATCGGCAGAATTATTCCTTCAGTCAGCAGGGTTGGATATCGGTGTTGACGAATCCCTTGGACGAGGAACAAAAACGCGCCAATCACTTAAAGCTTGCCGAGCTTTTTATAAAGAATAGTCGAAATGAATACATCATAGCGAAGCATCTTTTAGGCGCCGGTCAGATCGAGAGAGCTCTTGATGAGCTGGTCGATAGAAGCGAAAAGACTAGAGAAATCGCGGTGCAGAATCCGGGCTCGTATTCGGAGCTGGTGCTCGCGCTTCCGCCTAGCTGGTACGAAACCACCGAATCGGCGATCAGCGCTTGCGATCGCTTGAAGCGTCCCCAGCGACAGCATTGTGTGTTGCGATTCGGATTGGTCGGATTAGGCGCCGCTACGGGCAGGTTCAACCTACCGCATTTGTTTCAACACCTGGAGCAACTCTATCGCGACAGCGGTTTGAACGATTATCAACAACTAGACGCCTTGATGGAAGAGTCGGCTCGTATATCCCGCGCGCTCGAGCTGGCGCAACAACGCTACGACGCGACACCTGAATCACAGCGTTATTTACCCCCAATCGAAGCCATTCGCGAGCTCGCACAGATCATCCTCGTCGCCATTAGTTTACTCGGAGTCAGTTATGATTATGAGTTACTCGAGGCGTTGCCTTCTCTTAAGCCCTTTGTCCCGCTTTCGCCCGCTTTGGGTGTTGTGGAAGACAATATCCAATGTACAGCTTATATAATTAGCGCGCGTCACGACAAGGCTCTTCGGGGGTATCGAGAGCTGTTAGAACGGATTTCCCAGCCCGATCACGCCGGGCTAGACGAGGTAATATATCGCTACTCTCGTCTCAGCGTGATGTACGCCATCGGAGCCATTGAATCGGCAATGGGTATCAAATCAGCCATCGCTTGGGCTGATCGGTTCGACCACGATCCGTTTTTTCAGGTCAATGCATGGGGAATCCGCATGACCAACCATATGGTACAAGGTGATAAAGAAAAAGCGGAATACTGTAGAAAGCGCATGGAACTTCTACATATTCAAAACAGCCCGAGTCAGTTTTTCGAGGGCACTCAGATCTATTTGGAGCTTTTAACCTATTCAAGGACCGATGATCTAATCGGCATAAAGCACTGCATACCCGAAATTCGCCGAATGCAGGAGAAATATCGCGCCTGGTCGTTAATTTATGCTTTTGCTCAATGCGAATATCAACGAATTCGCGGCGACTATGAAACCGCTCGAGGTCAATTCGAGCAGACACTCGAATCGATCGAAGCGGGCCGCCATATGGTTTGGCCCTATCTGAGTTTTGGTTTCTTACGGACGCTGTTCGCGCTACAGCGGTATCAAGAGGTCAAAGACAGGGCGAATGAGCTCATCGAGCGAGGAGAGCTCGTTGAGATCGGGTACGTTCTCAATTACTTGAAGATGCAGCTCGCGCTTGCCGAAGCCGAGTTGGACGAGACGGAAAACGCTGTCCGACACGCGCAGGAAGTCATCGACGCCTTTGAAAAACTCGGCCTGACCGGGCTCAATCTCGGGCTTGCATATGAGACGCGAGCTCGTGTAGCGGTGATCGTAGAAGACAAAAAAGTTTTTACCACCTATGCCCGGTTGTGTGCCGAGCAATATCGCGCCGGTCACAATCAGGCGCTGACGATCAAATACGAAAAGCTGGTCCAAGACGCCGCACAGGCGGAGTTGACGGTTTCTTCCGAGATCGAGCACGCCGTGGACACTGTCTCCAGCCGGGAGCAATCCGTCTACGACCTCGTGGTCGGCATGATGACGCAGTGTCGCGATCGCGCCGAACGAATGCGGGCGACGCTGGATTTACTGTCGAAATCGAGTAATTCATCCGGAGGCTTTCTATATACGATAAAAGAAGGCGCACCGGTGTTGTCCGCTAATAGTTGCATATATAAACCGACCAAAAAGCTGGAAACAACGGTGCGTAGTTACCTTTCATCCGAGATAGCGATATCGAGCGATAATACCGTCGCCAGCTCCGATAGCGGGAGTTCCTCCAGCGCGATTCTCGATTGGACGAATGAAGAGGGAGCGGTTTTTCACCCACTTCTTTTGGCTCATAATAGCAATGAGGGATTTGTCCTCGCCGGCGTGGCGGTTCTACTCGTGAATCCCAATCGACTATTCAGGTTTCCGGGCGAAGAAGTCGTGTCGGTCAGTCGCTCGTTGGTCGAAACGGGAGATGTCGAGCCGATCGTTACAGCACTGTAATAGTTTTCGCGGGGTTCTGCATCCCATCGCCAACGTTCTTATCGAATTGATTACGGGCACGCGGATTGGCTTTCAACCGCGCGCCCAATGATAAGTTAGCTAGAGACGCTGTATTACGAACGCGGCCACGCGCCTAGTTACACGGCTGTTCGTTCTGCGAATCTACGAGCGACCACGCAGGGTTGGTGTCCGGTATCGCCTTGAAGTATTCGCACGCTTTTGAATCACCGAGCAGCTTCCAGCGGAACCACGAAACCACGACCTCGGCTCCGTCAATGCTTATCGTAGCGATGTGGTTCGCTCCGGACTTCGCGTAGAAGTAGGCTTCAGTAGCATCGTCAAGGGCATTAAAAGCCTGCTGTACCCAGCCCTGAGACACGAGAGTGTCCGTAACCAAACCGCTGAACATGAACACCGGCGAGTTGATAGAGCCGTACAGGTTCTGCCAACCCTCTCTCGGGTTTGCACCGAAACCGCTCGCGGGCTCCATGGGAAGCGCTGCATAAATGCCCTGATCGCCCCACTCATTCTCCGCATACGCCAGAGTATTGAAAGCCGCCATGCCGCCTTGCGAGTGTCCCGTGGAACCAAACCGGTAGTCGGCTATATCGGGATACGCCTCGAGCGCGGCCTGGAACGCGGTTATACCGAAAGTGCCCGCCCCGGTGTTCGCGTTTTCGTAACATAAGGCTATGAATCCGTTGCTGGCGAGTCGAGTCATTATCCCCGCGTACATCAAACACATCGCACCGGTTCCATTCGAGTAATGGACCATGGGAACCTTGCAACCGGCCGGCACGTCCGGTACATACGCGTTTGTCGTGCCCAATCGCGCCGTACGGTAGGTAAACGGACCTGTGCTCGCGTAAGTGTCAATTCCGGCAAGACAGTGATCGGCTGGAATACCATTACCTGTTGTAGGGGTATTATTTACGGGCTTGCTGCTGTCGACACCGACGCTACTGTCTATATTGCCTGGGTCGCCATAACCTGCATCTTCAGTCCGTACACACATACTGTCGTCGTAGAGGCACTGACTATTGCAACTAAGCGTACCGCCGGTATATCCCAAGGTCTCGCAAGTAGCGTTGTTGAGAACCAGACCGTCGCATTGTTCATTTGGATCAAGTAGTCCGTTACCGCAGAGATTCTCTTCTTCGGTCGTGCCCCCACCGCCGCCTACCGGAGTAATCTCTTCATTACCGCCGCTTGTTCCCCCGCTAACGCTGGGTGTCCCGCTCGCTCCACTCGAACCACCCGCACCCGAGATTATCGAAGAATCGGCTTTAGGTTTAATACCACCATCCCCTGTTAACGAGTTATCCTCCGCGCAGCTCGCGACAATCAACAAAACGATACACAGACTTTGTTTGGGGCCGAATGACATGTTTGACTCCTTAGGTTTTATCGACAGTACCTCAAAACCTTAAAATTACATTATGTACAATAATTACACGACTTTAACAATATCTGTCAAGGAAAAAATTGCTTTTTCGCGACATTCTTATTGTTGTCTCCGACATCCCGCTGATAAAAAAACGCACGGGCGAAGGAACTGTGCAATTAACACTCTTACGCAAATTAATGCAGCGAAACGGCGCGGTAAATTGACTTTTTATTGAGTTTTTTCTGATTGAAGTAAAGACAATCGATACGCTCGACGGCATTGGATTAAAAACAAAGTAATCGAGCCGCGCGGCGCCGTCGGCTGTTCCGCGTACCAAACCCTGCGCGAAGGTGGTTTGCCCGAGTAGGTCTCAGTCGAAGAAAACCTCGTACCTTTTTAAAAAAGTCGCGGCAGACATCTCATTTCGAACGAAGCGAGGAATCTATAAACGGAGATCTATCGTCGATTTTAGCTCCTCGAAACGAGTAACAGGTCACGGCGATCCGACACCATTTTTTGAAGCTGTAGAACCTCTCCGCGAACAATAGCCGCGAGCGTCCGGTTGGCGCCCGCTTCGAGGCACTGCTTTTCGTTCCAGTGTACGAAATCCTTGGTCGCGTATGACGCCGGATACCGAAAAAAGCGCTCGATATCCAACCGCAGTTCTTTCTCGGCATATTTTCCCGCTTTAAGAGCGCGAGGTCCTCGCCGGAGATCGGGACTGCTCCCCTCATCTGGCATATCGGAAATCAGTCGGCTCAGGAAGGATCTGGCGCAAATAGCCGCGCAAGCCTATCCGTTCATCCCATTGACGCAGAGGATAGCCAAAGGAAACCTCCTCAAACCGAACATCGTCGATCCACTCCGTTCGACGAATATGCAGATGACCCGAGACCACGACCCGAGCGCGAAATCGGCGATGCCATTGTTCCGTGCGCCGGGTGCCGCACCAGATCGAAAAGCGTGGAATCAACGGCAACGACGCGAGACGCTGCATAAGGGGAAAATGGTTTATCAGAATCGACGGACAGTCGTTCGCTCGAATCGCTGATTCGAGTCGCTGTTCGGTTAGGTCGCAACGAGCGTCGCACCACGCGCTGCGAGAAGCATAAGGTTCGGGCAAGAGAAGCTCTTCATCCACGCATACGACGCCGGAATCCGCGGCCCATTTAACCGCGGCCGAGAGCGGCACATCGGAGGGACGAAAACTATAATCATATAGCAAAAACAGAGGAGCCAACAGGTGCGTTCCTCCCTCGCCTTGCCAAAGAACGTAAGGGTCCTCCGGAGTGATGACACCGTAACTACGACAGGTTTCTACTAACACGTGGTATTTCGCCTCCCCCTTGAGATCGCGATCATCGCGCCACTTCCAAAGCTCATGATTACCCGGTACCCATATGAGCTGCCGAAAACGCCGGCACAAAGCGTCTAATGTATATTGCAAATGCGCGCGCGATTCTCCAACGTCGCCGGCGACTATCAACCAATCGTCCGGGCTGTTCGGCAAGGCGTCAAGCTCTCGTCGATTCGCCGAATGGCCAATATGTAAATCGCTTATTGCAAGTAGTTTCATATCATTGCAAGGCCTATTAGTCGTCCGGTTGTACACCGAGTTGGAAGCGATGACGAGGACAATCGCCATTTAGCTGAGAACCCCCGGTTTGGTATCTGTCTTGTGGATGGCCATGGGCCGGGCGTTTCGGCTTGCCTCAGCGCGCTACTGCGACCGATCGCGGTCCTTGGACAGCGTCGCCTAAGGTTGCTAAAGTAGGACCATATTCGAGGTAACATGGCGGATGATACACTGGTTGGTTCGCTCTTTCCGGATGAAGTGCTGAGCGCTGAAGCCATACCCGAGGTCCGTCGCGCCGATCTATATGACGAGGAGTGGAACTGCGTTGCTCGAGCGGTGCCGAAACGTCAGGCTGAATTTTGCGCGGTTCGTATCTGCGCGCGACGCCTACTCGCGCGACTCGGATTCTTCGATTACCCGCTGCTTCCCAATAAAGACCGATCGCCCAGATGGCCTGAAGGCATTATTGGCAGCATCTCGCATACGAATGGCTATTGCGCAGTGGTCGCGGCCAAAGCGGGTGCATTGGTCGGCTTGGGACTCGACGTCGAGCAAGACAGCCCGCTAAAGCCGGAGCTAATCCGGCTGATATGCACCGAGAGAGAGCGTAATTGGCTCGATAACCAACCTGAGAGCGACCGCTGTCGGTTGGCGAAACTCATTTTTTGCGCCAAAGAAAGCGCTTATAAGTGTCAATACCCTTTATCGAAAGCCTTCGTGGATTTTAAGCAGGCAGAGCTTTATCTAGACCTCGAAACCAGGAAATTTCGAGCGATTATCCTCAAGGATCTGGGCGAGCGTCTTTCTCCCTGTCTATCTATTTCGGGCCGGTATGACTGGCGGCGTTCCCTAGTGATCGCAAGCGCCTTTCTTCGTAAAGAAGAAATCGCAAAAAGCTAATCGATTGCCGTTTGTCTTTCCAAAAGAAATGTGTGAGATTCGCCGAGCGAAGGCGAATGAGATGATCGCGTTCGCATGTTTTGCTCTTTCAGGAGAAGAGGCATGGCAAAAATCGGGATTATCGGAGGGTCGGGGCTGGACGATCCGCAGTTACTCAAAGACGGAAAAGAGATCGAGATTGACACGCCTTTTGGCAAACCGTCATCCCAGTTAACCGTCGGAACGATTCGGGGAGTTGAAGTCGTTATTCTCGCGAGACACGGAAAGAGACACACGCTGCCGCCTTTCAAGGTCAATTATCGGGCCAATATCGATGCCCTCAAGCGTCAGGGGTGCACGCATATATTGGCGACCACGGCCTGCGGTTCTCTACGAGAACAGATCAAACGAGGAGACTTGGTCATCGTCGACCAGTTTATCGATTTCACTCGATTTCGCTCCGTCACTTTTTTCGAGGCCTTCGCGCCCGGAGCGGAAAACGCCAGGCACACGCCGATGGCGGAGCCTTATTCCGAGCCGTTGCGCGATAAATTGATCAAAACCGCAGAAAAGCTCGGCCTGAGTTACCATCGAAGAGGGACGATCGTTACCATCGAAGGCAATCGCTTTTCAACACGCGCGGAATCGAACATGTTTAGAATTTGGGGGGCGGATGTGGTGAACATGTCGATTGCCCCGGAAACCATCCTGGCCAACGAAGCCGAAATCCCCTACGCGGCGATCGCCATTTCGACCGATTACGATTGCTGGAAGACCGACGAACCGCCGGTTGAATGGTCGGAAATTCTGCGCGTTTTCGCGCACAATGTAGCAAATGTAAAACAGCTTTTGCTCGAAGTAATACCAATAATATAGATGCGTCGCGAAACATCAGTGAATCAGCGCCCTTTAAACTCGTCAAAAGGCCGGAGCATCGTTTAGACAAAGCGCATCCCTCTGAGATGAAAAGCCAAAAGCAAAAAGCCCGTAACCACCCAAACACAAAAACTCAAAACCGTCTTCGCACCGCCTCGACCGTCGGTTGGTTGTTGGTAGTTGTCGTCGTCGCGATTTTCATCATCTGGGTAGAATTTCGCTTTTTGTCCTATCAAAGACCGAAACCGCCGGTTGAATCGAATTGCCCCACCCCCTCTTTATGCTCGGTATAGACCAATCAGCTAAACGACAAGGTGCGGATTGGGATCTAATTGAGAAATCCGTTTCAGTCTGAAGGTTTCAGCGCGACGTCGATCTCAAGCGACGCGTTCCCCTCGCGCTCTATCCACTGGCTCGGGTTGATCTCAACGCGTTGCAGTTGATAACCGACGGTGTAAACCAGCAAACGTATCGGTTCTTCAGTCGGCAAATTTTCAATTGTCACGTCCGGGGTAAATCCCACGATTTGATAGACCTCGGCATTTTCGGGCACCGTCCGAATCGCTACTGTTCCGAGTTTCCCAGAAGGTACGAAAGCCTCATGGGTAAGCCGAGTCGGTCCGAGAACCCTAGCCGTCGCTGGTTTTTTTGCCACAACCAACGGCATCTCTACGGCTGTAAAGGGCGTGTTATCTACGTTCTGCCAAACCCGATCAGCGGGTACAACGGCGCGCGCCGGATTAAAACCTTCGGCAATTGCGATAAATTCATGCGCGACACCCAGCGGCACGCCCCCAATACGCACCGGACTTGTGCCGAGAAACAACAAGACTTGCGCGCGTGAAGGCGTGCTGTTGACCCGTAAGGTACCGGTAGTTAGTCGTAACCCCTCGATTGGACTGATTTGTTTTGCGGCTTTTTTCTCGATAGCGGTTTCCAACGCTCGGCCGGCTTGAACGATTGAAGTATTTTTCTCGATATCGCCGTTATCGACAAGGATAAAATATCCAACCACTACCGCAGCCACGGCGCCGACGAGCGTAAAAACGAGACGAGGAGCGGTTCGGCCGGCGTTGTCCCTCTTCTCTTCAAGGCCGATAAAATCGTCCGTGTGGCTAGGTTTCCGCGCGCTTGAGATTCGCACGGTGCTTTTACTCAAACCGCCCGGCGCTGTTTCATCGATTGGGCGTTCTGAGCCTGGTTCGCGCCGATTTGATCGCGCCGCGTAACCGTCGGCTTCTTTGGCCTGTGTATGATTTCCTCCTATATCGATTCGAACCGAGCCGGAAGAAATCGAGGATCCGGGGTCAACGGCATCGGCGCCCACGCCGTCTTTATCCGGCGTGCTTCGACCGAAGAGTTCGTCGAACTCGTGATCGAGCTCGACTCGGCTGCAAAAAAGTTCCGGCTGCTCGATTTCGCGGTCTCCCTCTTTTTTCGCTTCGCGAACCAGACGCGCAAGCACCCTGCGGGCAGCGGAACGATTCAGCGGCACAAGCGAGGCTTGTAGGTCATCCTTCAGTCGCGCGAGCTTACCGGTCGCGTCGCTCGGTCCGTGCTCGACGAGTTGTAGCAACGCTTCCGGAATACCGTGAGCAGAAGCGAGCATAAGCTCGCTTAAGACCTCGATAAGCGAACGCATCGCCTCTTCAGAGGTCGCTCTGCTCGCTGACGCGTTTACCAGGACGAGCCCCGTATCATCGATCGTGAGGTCGGCGCAATCGATCGATACGGGTCTTTCGATCACCGCCTCACACGCCTCTAAAACCACGAATGCGCCGACTTCAAATTGGATGGGTATACCCTTACGCCGCAGCGACAGCAGAAGTTCATCGAGACTCAAACCGAATGAATCCTTCACCGTTTGCCCTTACCCGGATTAAGGCTTGACCACCTATACCTTAACGTTGCAAAAAACGTCGAGCGTAAACGCGAAAAAAGCGATGGAAAAGGGGCGCGCGGGACTTTTTTTGGGCCGCAGCTTAGTTCTCCCTAATTGAGCTCCCCAAAAAGTGAGCACGCCCTTAGTTCGCGCTATTTTTCGCGAGCGAAGCGCTTTACGCCGACGGAGTTTTTGCAACGTCAAGGTACACATCGCTTAGTCCGTCAAAGTTCCCTTGGTTGACGGAATCTGCTTTGAGCACGAATCGATTTGTACCGCTTGTTGTAAAGCGAGCGCAAAGGCTTTGAAACTTCCCTCGATGATGTGATGGATAACGGTACCCTCAAGCAGACGCAGATGAAGATTGCACCCCATTGCGCGAACAAGCCCTTCGAAAAAAACCTCGGCGAGCTCACTGTCGAAATCGCCGACTTTCGCCTTGGGCAGCGGGATTCGCCAAAGCATGAAGGAACGTCCGGAAAGGTCCAGAGCACAAAGCACGCACGCATCATCCATCGGTACGATAGCAGAGCCGAAACGGCGAATACCCGCGCGCGTTCCCAGGGCTTTCGCGATTGTCTTACCTAGTGTGATGCCGATGTCTTCGGTCGTGTGGTGGCCGTCTACGTGTATGTCGCCTTCGGCCTCTATTGATATATCGAGCTTCGCATGCCGTGCGAGCTGTTCGAGCATATGCGTCAGAAATGGAATCGGCGTTTTAATCCGATAGGTTCCGCTTCCATCGAGATTCAGCTCTACACCGATTCGTGTCTCATCTGTTTTTCTTTCCAATATTGCTTGGCGAGACATGGTGGTCGCTACTCTATCACGACCTTAAGAAAAAACGCCATTTTCAAGTTGGCAGGTTTTTTGCGTAAAGAATAGTACAGTTGCGTAATAATTCTGATATCTAAGCTTTAAACTTATGATTACAATAGGTTACGAAGATTTAAAACAGTTTGTCGTGGATACATCGACACGTAACTGAACAGGTTGAGCAAAGTTGCGCACAGATTAATGAACTCGATGAAGTGCTTTGGTGGTCTAATACCCTACATTCGACTTGACTCGAATACCCTAAATGTGGAACATTATCTAAACGAGAAAATTAAGTCTTTTAGCGCGTTTTCTTTACTTTTAGACGTCGGAATAACGAAACGAGCAGGTTGAGACGAGAAAAATGAACGCGAGAGAGGCAGTTATGAAGAACAGATCTTTTTATGGACTATTTATCGTTTGCGCGTTGGCAGCGCTACCCGGCGAGTCGCTAGCCGATACCGGTTCTACGAACGCGGCACTCAAGGCATCCGAAGGGTCGCTCTATAACTACAGCGGGGACACCCCATATCGGACGATCTCCAACACCAACACACTGGTTACGACAAAATCGAGCTATCAACCGATAGCAACCTCGTCTGTGGGAAACAACGCTCAAAATCTCGGTTCGCGAAAATCCGCGAGCCCTTATAACTACCGACAGGGGTATCGGAAGAACTGCCCGGCGCGGATGGCTAATAAGAATAGACCGATATTACCGGGCCATGCCGCAAAGGCTAGCGTTCCGGAGCTCGATGCGAGCGAGAGTTACGGCGTGATCGCTCTGCTTCTGGGAAGTGCCCTCGTTTTGCAGAGCCGACGTCGACGGCGCAGCACGTTGTAATAGAAGATCGTCGACGGGGTTGCTAGTACATCAGCCCCGGGAACTTGATTCCCCCGTGGATGAATGCTCTATTTTGAAGCATGGATTCGGATCACCCGAGTGGCGAGTCGACCGTACCTGAGGGCGTTGTCGGGTCGCTGGATGCGTGCTTGGAGGGACGAGTACTGGATGGCCGCTATCGGATCGATTATCTTCTGGGTACCGGAGGCGCGGGAGTCGTGTACCGCGCGACCGACCTCAACGACGATAAGCCGGTCGCGCTAAAGATACTTCACGAAGAGCTGCGCGCCACGGGACATACAGTGAGTCGCTTTTATCGCGAGGGCAAGGCGCTCGCGAAGCTCGCCCATCCTCATATCGTTCGGGTCGTGGGCTATGGAATTTCCGATGCAATACCCTACATCGCCATGGAGTTTCTCGAGGGTCGAACACTGGAAAAGATGCTCGAACCGGCTGAGCCCCTTGATTTCGACCTTTCGATGACGATCGCTCGCCAGATGTTACAGGCATTGGCTTTTGCCCATAGAGCCAAAGTGGTTCATCGAGACCTTAAGCCCGCGAACATCTTTTTAGAGCAGCATGAAGATAACAGATGTCATATCAAACTTCTTGATTTCGGCCTGGCGAAATTTCTAGCTCCGGACGATCACAGCGCGGGACACACCTTGACCAGAACCGGCGTCATTATGGGAACACCCCTGTATATGGCGCCGGAACAGGCCATCGGCGGTAAGATCGATGTTCGAGTCGACGTCTACGCGGCGGGGAGCGTAATCTTTGAAATGCTAACCGGAACCCCCCCCTTTGTGGTTGAGGAGCATCACCAGCTTATAAAAGCCCATTTGCTCGCTCCCGTTCCGCGACTTACCGAGATCGGCGTTGGCAAGGCGAAAGATAGGGGTCTTGAACAACTCATCGAAAAAGCCATGGCCAAGGAGCCCGCTCAGCGCTTTAGCGACGCCGAGGAGATGTTACAAGCCCTTAAGCGACTCGGAGTCAGAAAAGGCGAATCCCGATTTAGATCGGTTGCCATGCCCCGTTTGTTTTGGTCAGCTGGGGCCGTCTTGGCGCTTGCCGCCTTGCTCTATATAGGCAACGAGATCAGTCGTGATAGACTCGCGCCTAAATCGGATGAAAGCTCGTTCGTCAACCGTCCGCCGCCGAGAGATCTATTACACGAGTTGGGAATCCCGGAACAGTTGGCCTCGATCTCCCAGAAAATAGAGCGGAATCAAATCATAACGAATGACGACATAAAAGAGGTGCAGAGCTATGCTTCGCGTAACCCGCGCGATGCGCGGCCCTTTTTGCTCTTGGCCCACGGATTCGCCAATCAGCGCTGGCGGCGCGATTCAATTAGCCGCTACCTGCGAGCCTATCGCATCGATCAGAGCTGTAGAGGAGACCCGCGCATGTTATCCGAGCTTCTCAGCTATGCCGCACATCACACGTATGGAGAAGCGGCTTGCGAAGCGATTCGGGAAATCTATGGAAACGAAGCTCGAACAGCGGTCGAACGGGCATTGACAAAAGCACCAAAGAATAGCTCTTACGCCAAGCGACTCGTGCAACTAATAGAACATTTACGACGCGACAACGACACGAATCTAGAAAAATAAGTGATATAGACAGCGTCCCACGACTTGCGACACGATCGGCGACGCTCCTTTTTTTTCTCTAGAAAAAACCTCGGCTAAAGCAAAAAAGCCGCAAAAGACGCGGGGCTCCGCCGAGCAGGAGGATCTACTCCGGCGCAGTTTTTGCAGCGTTAACGTCTACTTTTTACCTTTATTTGGCACCGTAGCGCGTTTGGTTTCGACGCTCTGGACCGTATGATACTCGGTGATGTTGTCTTCCGTATCCGACTCAGAGGTATAGCTTGCAACGGTCGTCATCGTGACCTTACCAAAGCTTATACCGCAATTGAGCTTGAAATCTAACTCCGCTTCACCGGTGGCTTTAAAGGAATCGAGATAGTTTTCGATATCGTCGTTCGACATCTCCGGCACAAGTCCGGGACGACCGGTTTGTACGATTTCAGCCCGTACGGTACCACCCCCCCGAACCAGCGCTAACAACTCGTATTTCGTGATTTGACGCGCGCTGGTGATTAAGCTGATATCTTGAGTCACCTCCCACCGTGCTCCTACACCTACAGGTTCGACGGGAAACTGAATCAGGTTCTGAGCGATTCGTTGCGTTCCCTGCCAAAGATTGCGTACCGCGGCATTCGCGCCATTCGGCATTTGAATTTCGCTCTCTTTCACAATCCCTTGATCCGTGAGCGTCTGAATTCCGGGAACACCTTCTAGCGATTTGAGCATTTCCGCGACGAGCGTCGACTGAGCGTTTGTAGTGCCATTCGGAATCGACGTTTTACCGAAGATCAACGTCAGCTTCGCGGGTTGATCCTTTTTAGCCGACTCAACGCTCGTTATAATCTCAAAGCCGACCGGCGGCGAAACGGTTTCGGGAAGCTCTTTCCCGTTTGTTTTCACCGACATCGTTTCGCTGATCGCGACCTTCGCCGCTTCGCGTATTCCAGCCCGAAAGGCATATCGCAGCTTTCGAAGCGGCTTTTTACCGGGATCGATGAGCTTTATTACCACGTCGTCAGAGGGAGGAGGCAAGTCGGATTGTACGCGAGTCGGCCTACGCAAATGTGCCACGGGTTTCCGAACTAGTGGCTTCTTATCGGCTTTTAGATTTACCGGCTCGGCTTCGTTACCCCTACAGCCCGGATTGCCCGAAAAACAAAAGACGATCAGGGTCGCTTTGATAATGGAAGAAGCGGAAAAATAGACTTTTCTTCGATTAGACATACGGAACATGATGAACGAATAGTAAAAGGAATTCCACACCTTTCGAAAGGCTTTTGTAAGTTCTCAAAAAGTGGTGGCGAGCAGAAGAAGATACCTCTGAGGAGCTCAACGTTGCCCGTGCCTATGCCCGTTTTATACAACCGGGATTACTTTCTTTACTTGGTGCAATCATGCTGAAAACAATACCTTTATCGTTTTTGAGTTACTTGGGCAGGGGCACGGGCACGTTCTTAAAGTAACCGTTCAGGGGGGTACTGCTGTTTGACTACGACGGCGGCCAATTCATCCCGTAAAACCGACTTGCGTCCTCGGGCCGGCTCGTCAGGTACAGCAAGTACCATCCTCGCCGGCCCTGCGGGCGCGCTCGGTTTTACAGGCGAATTGGC
>JAFGIB010000396.1 GCA_016929805.1 Deltaproteobacteria bacterium
AGCCGGCGCGAGGACGAAAGCCGGTTTTACGGGATGAATTGGCCGCCGTCGTAGTCAAACAGCAGTACCCCCCTGAACGGTTACTAATCGACCGCTTTCGAAACAAATAATGTTCCGCTTTTTTTCGCGTTTCCGCTCGACGTTTTTTGCAACCTTAAGGTTTAATCGACTGATAAAGAGACGAGCCGTCAGTTGACAGATATTCGAATCATTCGGTGATCCACCGTGGGCTTAGGTAGCGATATCCAACAGATTTCGTCCGCGATCTTCTATCTCATCAGCCGACCCAAGCAACTTTGGAGAGAAATTCGTTTGCTTTCTACGGGCTCGTGCGTCGGCTATTACGAGCTGCTCGGTGACGACGTATTAGAGGGTCACAACCAGGCTTTTTCTCTTTCCCACAAGCCGTTATGGCTTAATTTGGGGTATTGGAAAGAGGCGCGTACCTATCCCGACGCGTGCAGTGCCATGGCTCGTCTGGTGGCGGATACGGCCGAGCTTTGTGAAAACGATACGGTGCTTGACGTGGGCTTTGGGTTCGGCGAGCAGGACCTTTTCTGGGTTGAAAACTACCGCGTCAAACGCATCATCGGATTCAATATCACTTCGTCTCACGTCGAGAGAGCGCGTCAACGGGTCGAGCGACGCGGACTGAGCGAAAGCATCGACCTGCGCGTGGGGTCCGCTACTGAGATTGCCCTGGAGAACGAGTCGGTTGACAAGGTCGTCGCGCTTGAATCGGCCTTTCATTTCGATACGCGCGTCAGGTTCTTTAGAGAAGCTCTTCGGGTGCTCAAGCCGGGAGGCAAGCTCGTGCTCGCCGACGTGGTTCCCGCGATTGGGGAAAAACCCGGCGGGCTGTCGCATTGGATCGGCCTCAGAAGGTGGGGGGTTCCGAGAGCGAATCTCTACGATCGCGAGGTCTATTGTGAAAAGTTGCGAAAATCGGGGTTCGTCCGGATAAACGCCAATTGCATCAGCGACGATGTCTTTCCCGCGATTGCGCGGTATGCCGAGCAAAGAAGCCGGGGGCTGAGCATGGAAGAGGTTCGAATCGAGTTAGCGGCCGACGAGATCGGCTCGGGCAAGGGCACGGCGTTGTGGTCCAGCCGGGTCGGTTTAATGGACTACGTGATATTTTCCGCCGAGCGGCCGAGGACTTAGCGGGGAGTACCCAACGCCGGTAAGGAGGCGACGCGCGAGTGACGGCTTGTAAGATTTGCGGGGCTGAACGAGACGAGCGGTGTGAAAGCGCGACGGTTCGTTGTAACGTCCGGCGCTTTCGCGACCACGAGTTCACGGTCTGGCGATGTCGTAGCTGCTCATCGATACACGCATCTGAAGCGGTTGATCTGGACTATTACTATCGAGGCTACCCGGTGCTAGGCGTTCAGTTGGATTGGAAGCTCAAGGTAACTTACGGCAGCCTTTTAAGGCGACTGCGAAGAGCAGGTCTCGATTACGGTCATGATATCCTCGACCATGGGTGCGGGGACGGATTATTGGTAAGCTTTCTCGTTCAGCAAGGTTATTCGCGCGTCGTCGGATACGACCCTTATTCCAAATTCTATAGAGACGAAACCGCGTTGGATAAGCGGTACGATTGCATTGTTTCGCAAGATGTCATCGAGCACGTCGATGACCCACAAAGCCTATTGAGTCTTTTCGCGCGTCTGACGAAGCCGGGGGGAATCATTTCAATCGGTACTCCGGACGCGAAAAGACTGGACCTAAACGATCCGCAAGACTATGTTCATGCCCTGCATCAACCCTTTCATCGCCATATGTTTTCGTCACCGGCTCTCATCGACGCAGGAGAGAAATTGGGCTGGCGCGTGCACCGTTTCTATTCGACCATGTACAACAATACCCTGTTTCCGACGATGAACCCGAGATTCGCGCTGCACTACGTCCGTTGCTACGACGACGTGTGGGATCTATTGGTCGAACCCCCGAGGTTCACGAGTTGGAAGATTTGGACACCGCTAACGCTGTTCTATGCGTTGTTCGGATATTTTTGCGATCGGCACACCGATATCATGGTGGTTTTCAAAGTTCCTGAAAGCGGCGCGCGAGAGTCGGGCGCCTAAAACCGGCGTTTAATATGATTTGTCTAGAAAACGTCTCGAGAACCTATGGTGAAGGCGCGGCTTCAGTACACGCGATCCGCGATGTGACGGCGAGCATCGAGGCCGGTGCTTTTGTAACCATCGTCGGAGCGAGCGGCTCGGGCAAAAGCACTTTACTCAATCTAATCGGAACGCTCGATCGACCGACGAGCGGTCGCATTCTGCTCGACGGCGTGGAGATTTTTAATCTCAACGATAGGGAACGTACGCTGTTGCGGCGCGAGAAGATCGGATTTGTCTTCCAGTTTTTCAATCTTCTGCCTACCTTAACCGCTCTGGAAAACGTGGCGCTGCCCGCAAAATTAATGGGAAAAAGCGCAAAGGAGACCTCCAGGCGCGCGTGGGAATTGCTCGATCGAGTCGGCTTGTCTCAACGAGCGGAGCACAAACCGGATCAGATGTCGGGCGGTGAAATGCAGCGCGTTGCCATCGCGAGGGCTCTGATGATGGATCCCCCGGTAATTCTAGCTGACGAGCCGACCGGGAATCTCGACTCCGCTATCGGGCGCGTGATCATCGAGCTGTTGCGCGGCGCGGTTGACGCGAAGCGTACTGTGGTTTTGGTCACCCACGATCTCAAGCTCGCCGAGCAAGGCGACCGAATCCTTACCATCGAGGACGGAAGGCTCGCCCGTCAGGAGGCCGGAAAGAACCGTTCGTCAGAGGTCGGCCCGTAAAAAACGTAACCGTTCAGGGGGGTACTGCTGTTTGACTACGACGGCGGCCAATTCATCCTGTAAAACCGGCTTGCGTCCTCGGGCCGGCTCGTCAGGTACAGCAAGTACCATCCTCGCCGGCCCTGCGGGCGCGCTCGGTTTTACAGGCGAATTGGC
>JAFGIB010000397.1 GCA_016929805.1 Deltaproteobacteria bacterium
CCTCAATCGCGGAATCCTCGAAATAGCGCTGCTATTGCTGCGGTTCCGCTCAGTCGTCGATAAAACATTTGACCCCGAGCTGGGCGCAAAAATGTGAAATTATTTTTGCGCGAGCCCTAATCGTCATTTCTCGAAGCCGCTACGCTCATTTCTTACAAATTTCGGGCGGAAAGTGTATTACAATCGCTACTCGAGCTTGAATGCAACGGAGAAAAGCCATGAAGTCCCTTTTGAACTTTTTCTTTACCACGATGCTGTTCTTGTGTTCATCGACCGCGCTCGCTTCTGAGTCAACGATTATTCTAGGTCTAACGACGTTGGATGGAGACGACGCCTTTGCGAACGCGCTCACCGCCGAATTACGCGAGCAGGCGGCCAAAATCGACGCTTGGCAAGTGAGTTCAAGGGAGGTGTCGCTTTCGCAGATAAGCCTGGCTTACGGATGTGAAGAGTACGATGACGAATGCCTATTGAATATCTCGAAGGGACTAAAGGCGAATCGGGTGATTTTTGGCGTTATCAGACGGACATCCAACCTCGAGCAATACGACTTTCGCGTCACGCTCAACCTATTCGACGCTGACCTCGGATCGATAGAAAACAGCGTGACCGAGGTCTTACCTCCGGCTCTCGAGGACGACGAGCAAGGCCTCGGGTCGCAGGCGCTCCGGCTGCTTCAGAAACTGGCCGGCATTCACGAATCCAAGGGGACGATCGTGGTAAATTCAAACCTGCAAGTAGCCGAGGTGCGGTTGGACGATGTACCGATTGGACAATTGAAAGACGGAACGTTGGTAATCGAAAATGTCACGCCGGGGACTCATAGGATAGAGGTTCGCAAAGAGGGATATGCCTCTTATCAAGAGTCCGCGGCCGTGGCTGAAGACCAGACAACCTATATAACGAGTAGCCTTAACCTCGAGGATGAGGGCCAAGAAGAGCCAATTGAGGCCGATGAGTTGGATACGGTGGCTCCCGGCGAAGAAGATTCCCTCGATTGGTTGGGTTGGACCCTTATCGGCGCTAGCGGTCTTTCCGTGGCAGGTGCGATAGTCTCCTGGGTATGGATCGATAGTATCGACAACGACGAAACATTTAACGAGTACCGAGAAATCGTCGGAAAGAGAAATCCGAATGCAACGGACGTTTGTGACGAGGTCAATCGCTACATCTACGCGGAATCGGAAACCAGCGGTACTGCGGAAGAAAAGGCAAAACAGCAAGATGTTCAGGTGATGTGCTACCGAGCTGATGTTTTAGAGGTTCTACAATACGTGTTTATCGGAACCGCTGTGATAACCGCGGGCTTCGGAGCCTATATTTTAATCAGCGGCGATGACTCTGACGCGGCGGAGGCGAAAACAGGTGAAACTTCTCTTGCGGTAACGCCGAGCGTTGGAAGAGAATCGGCTTTTATTACCGCTACGCTTACCTTCTGAAATGCGAATCATCAGCGGGCGCTTGAGAGGTCTTCGGTTCAGCGGACCGTTGAGCAGCTCAACCCGACCGACGCCCGAGCGAGTGCGGGAGGGGTTGGCTTCCGCTTTGGAGACGCGCGGCGCTTTTCGCGGTGCGCTGGTGCTCGATCTATTCGCAGGCACGGGCGCGTTAAGCTTTGAGGCGCTTTCCAGAGGCGCGGAACGTGCGATGCTGATCGAAAGGAATAATAGAGCCCTAAAAGCGATCATCGACTCCGCCAACAGGTTAAGAATCCGAGACCAAATACAGGTGTTATCCCTGGACCTTTTACAGAATCCCGTGTATACTGCGTCGCGGATCGCGCCGATTAACGGTAAGCCGTTTAGCCTTGTATTCGCCGACCCGCCTTATTGCGACGGCGATAGGCTGACGCCGTTGCTGAAGGAACTCGCTTCCCAGGGACATCTGAGCAGAGGGTGTTTCATCGCGATTGAGCACGCGACCGAGAGTCCTCCTCAAGGTATCGACGAACTGGGTAGGATCGATTTTTATCGCTACGGAGATACGGCAATAGCATTGGTGCATTTTGCGTAAGCGCCGGAAAGGTTGAGAAGCTTTTGATATGCCTATAGCGATCTACGCAGGTTCATTTGACCCGATTACAAACGGGCACATCAGTATTATTCGTAGCGGTTTGGTCGCTTTCGAAAAAATCATCGTGGCCGTTTTGATAAATCCCGGGAAAACCCCGCTGTTTTCGGTGGATGAGCGCTTTAAGATGATCAGCGACGCGCTTAGCAACGAACCGCGAATCGAAGTCGATTGCTTTGATGGTCTGCTGGTTGACTATGCCAGAAGAAGAAATGTGCAGGTGGTTTTACGCGGGCTGAGAGCGGTCGCCGACTTCGAACACGAGCTCAAGATGGCCAACATGAACCGCCATCTCTATCAAGAGATGGAAACCGTGTTTATTATGGCGAACGACTATTTCTACGTAAGCTCAAGTTTGATTAAAGAGGCTGCCTCACTAGGTGGAGACGTTCTCGGTATGGTTCCAAAGGCCGTGGCACAGAAACTACGCGAGAAGTTTTTTCCTCAAGAACCTTGTCAGAATAAAGAATAGCGTTTGAACGCGAACGCGCGTCCCTGGATTGGTCGCAGGTTAGGCCGAAGCGACGTAACCGTTCAGGGGGGTATTGCTGTTTGACTACGACGGCGGCCAATTCATCCCGTAAAACCAACTTTCGTCCTCGCGCCGGCTCGTCAGGTACAGCAAGTACCATCCTCGCCGGCCCTGCGGGCGCGCTCGGTTTTACGGGCGAATTGGC
>JAFGIB010000398.1 GCA_016929805.1 Deltaproteobacteria bacterium
ATCCCGTAAAACCGGCTTTCGTCCTCGCGCCGGCTCGTCAGGTACAGCAAGTACCATCCTCGCCGGCCCTGCGGGCGCGCTCGGTTTCACGGGCGAATTGGCCGCCGACTTGTTTGACCCCTGAACACTTACGTTTACAGCGTCGGAGTTTTTGCAACGTTGAGGTATAGATTCTCTTTTAGGCACAACTAGGTATAGCAAAATTGATCCGCGGTATAAAATCCCTTCGAATGACTTTCGGCCAAGCATATTGTTCCGCCGTTACGCGGCCGGCTCGTCTGATGGCGGAGATTTTCTCCGGCTGGATGACGACTTGCCGGTAAAGTTCGACGAATTGTTCGGGCGTGCCGCTTGGTAAGACCAAGGTGTTGCGCCCTGTATCCACGTAGTCCTCGGAGGCATTGCCGGTACATACCACGCCGCCGACGGCCATCGCCTCCAACCCGAGCATCCCGAAGGGCTCGTAACCGCTGTTGTCGAGCACTATATCGGAGGCGCGGAACAGCGCGCGGCGGCTGGCGGGCTCTATTCGGGAACGAAGGTTAATCACATCGATATCGTTCATCTGATCGTGGCTTAAAAGAAGACCCTCTAGAGTGTTTGCGCTGTTTATCCTATCAATAACGATGAGACCGGAGTTTTTTATCGCCCGAAAAACCTCATCGCCGTGCGGTTCGCTTCCACCGCGCGCGAAAAATATCGGACGATACCCCTGGCGCTTAAGCTCGCTGACGATGGCTATCGAGGCAAGCCAGTTTCCATCGGGATCCCAGCGGCCCATTTTCGTAATCACCACCCGATCGATAAACGCCTCGCGAAAACGCGCGACCACCGATGGGTCGGGAAGATCATAGGCATCCGCAGGAAGACCATTCGGGACAACGACCGCGTCGCTGCCTAGTCTCTGTACCTGCTGCTTTAAATATCGACTCGCAGTGGTTATGCACGCGGCCCTGGATAATCGAGACCAGTCGATTCGATCCAATCCGAAGGTGCTATTTGCGTTCCAGATAAGATTCACCAGCGGGCGCATGCCGACCTGTTGTAGGTACCAGTCGAGATGCAGGATGCTGCTCGCGGTTTGCCACTCCTCAGCGATCACGACCGCCCGCTCTCCATTGAGAAAGGTCGGTCGCAAATAATTATGAAAGAGAAAAGGAGGTAGAGACCGCGCAAAGTCGCTCGCCTTTTCCTCTTCACCGTCGTATGCACCTCCCGATTTATAACGGCTCAACCATTGACACCAGCGGTGTAAGTGCACGCCTTCCCGCGTTTCGTTTCCCACGAGCTTTGGATCGCCGATAAACCACAGATGCGCCTCGTGCCCGAGCTCCGTCAGCGCTTGAACGAGACCGTTGACTCGCTTCTCCAGTCTCCCCACTCGAGCGTAATCATCAGGACCTTCAAAGGAAAGAACATGGAATTGCATTGTCTCTCAAGCTCCTTCTGTTGATATCCCTCGCTTCGCCATCTAAGCAACCAACGGATACTCCAAGCAGAGTTCTGCTTTGGCCAGGCTTCGCGCGAATTGCCGTAATACAGGGCATCTTTGATGTTGCTCAGAGTTGCAGTAGCTGCTTTCAAGATAGATTCGCTGAGCTTCACTCAACGATCGTCTTCTAGTCGCCTCAAGCAGCTCACAGAGTCGCTCTCCTCCTGCCAGGTAAAAAATGCACTGATTTCGCATCGCTGTTCTCCTGATATTCGATTTTACGTAGCGTATATCCTAGTTAGACCAAATACAATTAATCAGCCGACCTACGGATTTCTCGAAGCCCGATAGCTCGATTCATCCTAACGCCCCTAACAGAACCACGACGAGATGCCCCCGGCAATCAAACCGGTTACCAAACGTATATGGTATTTTTCTTTTTGTTACAATAGTGGATCTTGCTACATGCTTTGCGTGAATAGTGAGCGTTTTACATAAACGACTGTTTTGCGCGCTATTGCTCTAAAATGGCACCCGAGATAGGCGCTCAAAAAAAACCGGCCGGATTGCTTTTTCGTCATAAAGGACTACGTTTTGATACACTAGCGTTACGTTACGTACTGTCGGAAAGATGACTCGTGAAGCGTTTTTCAGACAAGATTTTGACGGATAAACAATACCAAAGGGCCTTCTTTTTCCATGCCGCATCGAAAGCTAGCTCGAATAGATTCGGCCGGGACGATAACGTAAGATAATGCCTTATAAAATCGGACATGAGGAAAGATATATATAAATTCAAAAGCTTGCGTTCGCGGCTGACATTCTGGTTTTTGGTGGTTTTTATCGTACCGATGAGCGCCGGAATCACCGCGGTATATTTTCAGCAAACCGCTTCTATCAGAACCGAAGCAACGAATAAGCTCGAAGCGGTACGGGAAATGAAAACCCGGCGTCTCAATGAATGGATCGAAGAACGCTCGGGAGACCTTAGAGCGGCCTCGCGAAACTTCCAGCTGGTTAAGCTCGGAGAGGTATTTCGCAAATCAGAACCGTCGGCACAAGACATAGCAAGTATCAACAATGCCCGACATGAGCTGATGTTGTTTATCGACAGCTCGAAAAACTACCGCGAGCTGTTCGTCATCAATCGCTGGACCAAACGCACGGCGGTTTCAACGAAGAGGTATCGCGAGGGGATAGACCGATCGACCGCGCCCTATTTTCAAGAACCCGTGAGAACCCGCGCGCTTTACATCTCCGATATTTATTACTCGTATAACGAGCGCATCCCGGTGATGGAGTTCGCGCATCCGATCTTCTGTACCGATCATAACGGCGAGCATGTGACCGGCGTGCTCGCGGCCCGGATCGATCTTCAAGGTTCTCTCTATCCCATGTTGCTCGATCGCACCGGCATGGGAAAGACGGGAGAGACTCTGATCGTGGACGAAAGGGGAATGGCGCTCAATCCGCTAAGATACATCGAGAACGCGCCGTTCAACGTTAGAATTTCGGCCGAGCCCTCGCGCCTCGCGTTGAAAAAGCTGACCGGCACGTTGCAGACAAAGGACTATCGAAACGAACCGGTGATCGCGGCTTACACCTATATCCCGGCGACGCGCTGGGGCTTCGTGGCAAAACAGGACCTCGCCGAGCTGTACAAACCGATCCGCGTGACCGTCGAAAGATTCGCCATTGCCCTTCTGGTACTCATCGTATCGGTAACCGCTTTCGCCACGCTGCTCTCTCGGGCGATCTCCAAGCCGGTGCTACAGGTAGCCGAAGTCGCGCAGACCATCACCGAAGGGGACCATAGCGCGCGTTGCAGCGTTAGAACAGAGGACGAAGCCGCCTCCATGGCGCGCTCGATCAACAAAATGGCGGAAACGCTGTTGTCGCGCACCCGCATCAACCAGGCCGTAAGCGACATTTTCGATACGGTAGCTGTCTGCGCGACCGCGCAGGAGCTCGCGCTGGCGTTGTTGGGCAAGTTGTTGTCGGCCACGGGAGCGTCGCTCGGCGTGTTCTACCGGCGCGGCGAGGATCGGAAATCCTTGGAGCCGGTCGCATCGCTCGGATGCTTAAAGGAGATGTCGGTCCGGTTTGATACGACGCATCTGGAAGGCCAGCTCGGAATGGTTCTGCTCGCCAAGAGACCGGTATTCGTCGAGGAAATTTCAGAGCAGACGCTCTTCCGCTTTAAGACCGTAGCGGGCGAGGCCGTGCCCACGCATCTCGTATCGATCCCGATACTGGTGGATAATGAGGTGGCGGCGGTAATCGCCCTGGCCTCGTTTTCGCCCTTCTCGCGCGAGCAGCGCGAGATCATCGAGCAGATTCTCATCACCCTTAGCGCGGCTTTCGCCAACCTCTTGGCGGGAGAAAAAACCCGTCTAATGGCCGATGAGCTACGCAGCCGCAACGAGGTTCTGGCGTCCAACAACGAGGAGCTACAAAAGCGAGCCGAGGAGCTGAGAAAGCTGTCGGCCGAGCTGGCGGAAGAGCGCGAGCGCGTTACCGAGGCGGACCGGCTGAAATCGGAATTTCTCTCCAATATGAGCCACGAGCTACGTACCCCGCTCAACAGCATCATGGCGCTCTCGCAGTTGATGATGTCGCGCGGCACGGGCAAGGACGAAAAACAGGAAAACGAGTTTTTACGGATCATCGAGCGAAACGGTCGGCAGCTTCTCACTCTTATCAATGATATTTTAGACCTCTCGAAGATCGAGGCGGGCACGGTGGACATTCAGAGCGCGGAGATCGATTTATCGGCGGTAATACAATCGGCGGTACTGACCGTCAAGCCGTTGGCCGACCAAAAAGGCTTGAAGCTGTCGGTGAACCTATCCGATATACCCCACTTCTTCAGCGATCAGAATAAGATCAGGCAAATTCTCATCAATCTACTTTCGAACGCGGTGAAATTCACCGATCAGGGAGGGATTTCGGTTAGCGCCGCGAGCGATGATGGGGTCGTGTCCATAACGGTAAAAGATAGCGGAATCGGCATCGCACAAGCCGACCAATCGGACATTTTCAAGGCCTTCCGCCAAGCCGACGGCTCGAGCACCAGGCGACATGAAGGGACGGGTCTCGGTTTGACCATCTCGTACCGGCTTGCCCAACTACTGGGCGGCGAACTTATACTCCAAAGTGCTCCGGGACGCGGCAGCACCTTTACCGTCAGACTGCCGTTGCTGATCAAAAGCGAAATGCAGAGCGCTTTGACGCCTATTGCGGCCGAGCACAAAGCACAACCGGAAGACAAGGCGGTCTGGTCCGCGAACAGGCGTACAGTATTGGTGATCGACGACGATCCGGACTTCCGCGCGACCATTAAACGACACTTGATCGACGCGGGATACGCGGTCGTGGTCGCGGATACCGGCGAGCAGGGCATCGAGCTTGCCAAGCGGCTACAACCTTTCGCCATTACACTTGACGTCTATATACCGGAGATGGACGGCTGGGAAATTCTGCGAGAGCTCAAGGCGAACGAACAGACGGCCGCGATTCCGGTGATTATCGTTTCGGTGAGCGAGGACCGAGCCATGGGGGTGGCGCTGGGCGCCAGCGCCTATCTGGTAAAGCCGGTGAATGCGGCGGTCTTGCTCGCGGAGCTCGAACGACTCGGCGCGACAAAAAGAATAAACCGCATCTTAGTCGTCGATGACGACCCGCTCGCGCGCGAAATGTTGCGCGGCGTTTTAAAGGATAAGTACCCCGTGGTGGATCAGGCGGAGGGCGGTAGACAGGCGCTCGCCATCGCCCGCTCGCAGAATCCGCCGGATGTCATGCTCCTCGATTTGATGATGCCGGATATCGATGGATTCACCGTGCTCGACAGCTTGCGTCTAGACGCGAGGACGCGCGCGATGCCCGTGATCATCGTTACGGCAAAGGATTTAACCGCGCGAGAACGCGCGCGTTTGGAGGAAGCGTCGAGGAAAATCATTGAAAAGAACGGTCTGGATAGGGAGCTACTGTTACGCGAGGTCACTTCCGTTCTCGCGCGCATCGAAGGCGAAGCGAGTCGGTCGTTCGAATCCCGGCGTGCCGCGGCGAGCGAGATCCGCAAAACGGTCTTAGTCGTAGAAGATAATCCCGATAACCTGACGACAATCAACGCGATCTTAGAGGATTTGAACTTGGACGTCATATCTGCGGAAAACGGTCTAGCAGGGGTAGAAACCGCTAAGAAGTCTCGCCCCGACTTGATCCTGATGGATATCCAACTACCAGATATAAACGGTATTGATGCGGTACGACGGATTAAGAGTCAAAGCGAGCTGAGAGCGATACCGGTTGTGGCGTTGACCGCCATGGCGATGAAAGGCGACCGCGAACTGATGATAGACTCCGGATTCGACGACTATCTATCGAAGCCAATCGATCCGGAAGGGGTCAAGCAAACTGTCCGCAAATGGATCGAGACAAAGGCTTAATGACGCGGGTTATCCCCGATTTCAACGGAGCGTAGATGCGCCAGGAACAGCATAAAACGTGTAATTTACTCATTGTCGACGATAGACCGGATAATTTGCTGGTTCTCGAGCACGTGATCAAAGAGTACCTTCCCGAATGCGGCGTGGTGGCGGTGCGTAGCGCCGAGCAGGGCATCGAAACCCTGCGCGCTACCGCGGTGGAAGCGGCGCTGATCGACCTACAGATGCAGGATATCGACGGAATCGAGATGTGCCGAAGGCTCAAGGATAATCCGGCGACGGCGCAGATTCCGGTCGCTTTAATTACCTCGCATAGCGTCGATCACACGACGCGCGCCAAAGGCCTGGAGGCGGGAGCCGACGACTTTATCAGCCGTCCGATCAATAACCTCGAGCTGGTCGCGCGTATTCGAGTTCTGCTGCGCGTCAAGCGCTCCGAAGACGAGTTGCGCAGGGTCAATGCGCGTCTGGAGGAATTGGTCGCGGAGAGGACGAAAGATCTGAAAGCGACGATCGAGCGGCTGGAATCCCTTTCCCGCAAAGTGTTGATGGCTCAGGAAGAGGAGAGAGCGCGCGTGTCTCGAGAGCTTCACGATGAGCTCGGTCAGCTACTCGCGGCGGCTCGTTATGAACTCGGCTTCTTGAGTAACACGCAGGCCCGGTCGGCCCACGCGCATGATCTGGATTTCGCCAACGCCATCGGCATGATCGAGCGGGCGGCCAACGAGCTGCGCAGGATCTGCCAGGGGCTGAGACCGCCGTTGCTCGACACCCTCGGTCTTGAACCATCGATCGAAATGCTGGTTCGCGAATTCAGAGAGCGAACCGGTATGAACATCGAGTCCGATATTCGCATCGACGAAATCGAGGCGCGGATCTCCCCGGACATCGCCTTGTGCACCTATCGCATCCTACAGGAGGCGCTGAACAACATCGTCCGCCACGCCTCCGCCGCCAAGGTCACGGTCTCGGTGTTCGCCGAGGCGTCCGATCTCAAGCTTACGGTTCAGGACGATGGTAAGGGGTTCGATCTGCCGAAAGTCGACGCGACCAAGGGCTGCGGCATCTTGGGAATGCGAGAGCGCGCCTGGTTGGTAAACGGAACGGTGAGCATTTGGTCGGCTTTGCTGCGGGGAACGCGCGTTACTTTCAGCGTGCCGCTCAGGTCCTCGTACGAAAGGATCCAACGTCCCGAACGCTCTTAGAGCGCAGCGCACAAGCAAGGTCTTGTTTTTGCCGGTCATTTGTACTATTTATGTCCCGCCTAGACGAACGGGAACGGTCGAAAAGCCCCTTCCCGGCCCGGTCTATGCTTTTCGCGCGCTCGGTTGGAGGAATGAAAATGCCGACATCTGAAGATTATATCTATTCCCCTGACAAACCAAACCCCGGGCCTCCTTATTTAACAGAGACCAATCTGGCAAAAGACAAATACAAGAAGCCGGAAGAACTCCTGCAAAATCCCGATGCCATCGTCATCGGATCGGGGATTGGCGGCATGGGAATCGCCTCGATTCTGGCCCAAAAAAAGGGCTACAAGGTGCTGCTGTTAGAAGCCGGACCGGTACCGGGCGGCTCAACCCATTGTTACGAGTTGGGCGGCTTCGAGTGGAACAGCGGAATCGACTCCATCGGGGACATGGATCCGACCGTGGGACGCGGTTTGTACCGGCCGACCATAGACTATCTCACGGGCGGCAAATTGCAGTGGGCTAAGATGCCGGAGGTGCACGAAACGTGTTGTTTCGGCGACGAAATTTATCAATGGTATTCGTCGGAACAAAAGAACATCGAATGGGTCGAGAAGCGCTTCCCGGGGCAAGGCGATATCCGCAAGTACTACCGATTAGAAGAGAGCGTTGAGTGGTGGGCCTGGGCTTGGGCGGTCACAAAGTTATTGCCCGATTGGATTCCGGAATTCATCCGCAACCTGTTTTACGTTGGGTTCGGAGGTAACTGGCGTAAATACATGCTGCAAAAAACCAAGGACGTGTTTTGCAACGTGTTGGGTTTTTCGGAAAAACTCGCGGCGGTTTATTCATATATGTACGGCAACCACGGCCGCACGCCGGCCTATTCGCCCTTCGCGTTTCACGCGGTTAATCTCTTTCACTATCGCTACGGAGCCTACTATCCCGTGGGCGGTCCCGGGCAGATCCCGGAGTGTATTGTACCAATTATAGAAAAAGCCGGCGGCCAGGTGGCGGTGAGCTGCCCGGTTGACAAGATTTTAGTGGAGGACAACCGCGCGGTAGGCGTCCGGCTTGAAGACGGCCGCGAGGTCCGCTGTAACCTGGTAATCAGCAACGCCTCGGCATACACGACCTTTATGCAACTTCTGGACCGGGAGGTGAGCGAGCGCCACGGTTATCCCGAAAAGTTCACCCAAATCGGTCCCAGCCCCGCTCATCTCTATCTCTTTCTCGGCTACAACGAGGCGATTGAGCTGCCCCAGCAAATTATTTGGCACATGCCGACCTATCCGGGGATCAATCAATACGACCTCGACGCCTTGGACTCCGTCTATAAGGAGAAAATCGAATTCGAAGGCATGGGAGGCTATCTCTTCAGCCCATCGGCCCGCGATCCGGTCTTTTCGCAGCGCTACCCGAATAAATCCACCGTGATCGTTCTCGCCGAAGCTCCCGCGCACTTTGTGAAAAAATACCGTGAAGATCCAAAATTCAAGCAGCAATTCGAGAGCGAAGTAGGCGATAATTTAGAGAAAATCGTCTGTCGCCACATGCCGCAACTAAAAGGTAAGAAGCCGGATTTTAAGCGGGTTGGCGTCCCCATGGGCTGCAATATCAGAGCGTGGGAAGGTTGCTCGCTGGGGCTTGAACCATCGGGTGAGCGCTTTGTCTACCATACCCATTGGCTGCGCCCGAAAACGAAAATCAAGGGTCTTTACCTTACCGGTCAAGACGCCTTTTCCGCCGGCTTTTGCGGCGCCATGTTGTCCGCTCGCCTTTGTTACAGCGCGATGACGGGCAATTGGTGGTTTATGTTGAAAAAGAGCCCGTAACAGGCCCTAAACCGGAGATAAACGCGTGAGCTCCGACCATCTCAGCGGCGAAGATCGCAAATTCCAGTGCGAGAGTCACTCGAAATTCGACCCGTTCTTCATGGACAAGGTCTGTACGCCGTTGCTCCGGCTGATCCCGAAAAGCGTTCATCCCAATACCATCTCGATCATCACCCACTTGATCTCGTGGGCGACGCTGTTTCTGGCCTATTACGCCTGGCGGCTCGGACCGGTATGGCGTTCGGTTTTCATCGTCGGCGTCGCTTTCGGATTGGTCGGCACCATAACCGGCGACTATCTCGACGGCATGCAAGCGCGCCGCACCAATCAGAGCTCCAAGCTCGGCGAGATGATGGATCACTGGCTGGACACCATCGGAGCTCCGCTGAATACCGCGGCAATCGCCTTGGCGATGCAAATGCCGGCCTGGGTACTGGCTCCGATGCATATCTCGAACGTCATGATTTATAACGCCCAGTTGGTACTCTATCACCACGCGGGAGTATTCGTTCACCCCAAGGCCAGCGGTTCAGGCGGTTTATTTCAAACCTCCATCTCCTTAATCGCGCTGGCCTTTTTATACCGTATTTACGGCCGCGATAACTTTTGGGTGGAGTTACTGATCATCGGCTTGGGGGTCGTGGGGGTTGTGTTGATGGCGACCAACCTCGCCTTTTTCTACATCAGGCTGAAACAACTCGTGGTCAGGCACGTGTATTTCGCCGTCTTTTGCCTGGGTTTCGCCGCCCTCTATACCTGGGGCGCGATCGACACCTTGGCTTTCTTATTGGCGATAACCTTTCTCTCGTTCCGAATCAACGGCGCCTACGTCATGTCTACTATCATCAACCGCCGCTTCAACGGTTACGATTCAGCGGTGGTTTTGTGGTTGCTGGCGATTTACCTGGCGTATCTTTTCGGCGTACCGCGGACCCTCGCCGGTTACCACGCTCCGACCGTTCTCACCTATCTCGCGTGCGCCTATATCGTGCTGTACAACGGCATCGACTTCACGCGGCGCTTCTCCGAGTTCGCGCCCCAAGACGAAATCAAACCGCGCGTAACACGGCCTCGATCCGAACCCGAGCTTGCCGCGCAAACCGACCCGCTGGTCGTTTCCGAAATAGAAAAGCAATATGCTCGACGCCGACGCCTGGAAAGCGAATATGGTAGCGATGGAAACGCGGTTTAACCTTTCTAGAATGCACGAAGCGTGCTGAGAACAAGCGCGTCGCAGTCGCGGGGTCAGGTGGGAAACGGATGAAAACCGTCAATCGCATCGGGTTTGTGCTACTGCTCTCGATCAGCGAGACGACCCTATCCGCGCAGCCCGTTCAGCAAACCAGTGATTCGACTCTCGATCCCTTGGCGGCAATCGTTGACGCTGATCCCATGGAGCTCGCTCGGGTGGTGCGTCGTATAGGGGATAACGCGGTCATAGAACGTCTGGAAGAAGACAAGCCTATTGAAGTACGAATCGCGGCGATTCGAGCGACACGCTGGATGCGAGCCCCTGAACGCGCGCTCGCCGCTCTCGCCGAAGAAGTTGGCAGCCGAGATTGCGATCTCGCGCCAGCGGCGGCGAGAGCCGCGTTACGTATCGCGTCCGAACTGACCGCGGACGAGCTCGCCACAAGAGAGGTCATGCCAGAGCAGCTTCGGCAAGCGCGCGCCCTGTTTGCCCAGGCAGCAAAAAATGCGCTGCTACGGCCGGATATTCGGCTTTACGCCGCTCAGACGCAAGAAGCGCTGAGAGCGGCCGGCGTGCCGTAGGCTCCAGATCCGCTCGACGGTTTTTTACGACGTGAAGGTAGATCGCGAGGCGAGTGCGGCCGGCCCGTCCCGACAGCGCGAAGCCATAGCGACGGCCGTTATACCATCTTCTAAAAAGGCAGCGTTGATCGACTCAAGCGCCGGCGCCGCTTCGTTCCTTCGCCGTAGACTATTCGATCGTAATCATCACTCGGCCCTTAATATCCTCGCGGTTTCCGCCAGCACCTCCAAAACCTTGTCCGACAGCTCGACGGTTGCGGAGCCGAGGCCGCAAGCCGGCGTGAGCAAGCTTCGTGCGTCGAATTCCTGCGGGCGTATCCCCACTCCTCGGGTAACTGCTTTTTGGCAAATCGCGGCGATTCCCTCGCGCAGCCTCCGGACCAATGACTCGGCGGTAACGGAATTGATCTCCTCGTCGTTGGGCACGATCCCCCAGGCGACGACACCGCCGCGATCCAAAAATCCGCGTAGCTCCTCGGGGTAAAGCGCTAGGTTTTCGATAAAACCGTAGGCGTCCAAGCTGAGGATATCCACTGCCGTTGCCAGCAGCACCGACCAATCGGTATTGGCGCAGCAGTGCACGCCCGCCAATCCTCCTTCTGTGTGAATCGCTTGAAAAACCTCGTCGAGCATGGACACGACCTCGGCTCGACCCAGGTTGACGAATGCCGAGCCGAACGAGGCCAGGTAAGGCTCATCGACAAAGACAATCGCGTCGCCGCGCGCGCTCTTCAGTTTTCGCACCTGCCAGCGCGCGTTCATCGCGGCGTTTTTCACCAGAGCGTCGGCGAGCATCTCGTTATAGAGCGAGGCGCGCGAATTCTGATCGGCAATGGTCAAACCCATGCTGAAAGGTCCGGTTACTTGACCCTTGATCCAAGGCGCGGCCTGCTCGCGGGTCTCGCCCGCCTTTATTAGATCTATTACAGCATAAAAACCCTCGGCGTGCTCTCGCGGCAGGGCGAAGTAGTCGACGTTCTCCTCCAGGTAAGGCGCGTAGAACCTCTCAAATTCAGGCGTCAGATCCCGCGCGGTGTCAAAGCTGATCTTTTGGTTAACCTCGTCGATTACAATCCCCGGAAGTACGGCCGCGAACTGGGTATACATATTCTCGAGGAAGTTTTTTTTGACCATCTGCGGCCAAGTCGCGATATCGATAGCACGCACGCTCCGGTTACAGGCTTCAGCCGTGTCGGTGTATGGAAACGAACCGATCAGCGTGGTGAGGTATTCGGGGTTGAAAGTCATTGGCCATCCATCCGCTTATTAGATTGTCTAAATTATAACTCGAAATCGCGAAAAAGGTATTCGCTCGGGACATATATTGGTCTCCGATGCACACGTCGATCCGCGGCCCTGGAAAAACGGCAGAAAAAGTGGGATCATCTCGATCGTGTATATTAGAAGCCTCAATGCCCTCTTCCCGGTTTCGATCCTCGTCGCGCTAATCGCGGCTTTGTACGCAAACGGGTGTGAACAACAACGGCAATATCTGTACAAGGGCAACGGCGTATCGCTCTGGCAGGTCGGAGCGCCTAATACTCCGAGCGGAAAAGCGCTGAAAGCGCGCGCTGGAGACTGGATTCTCTCGTCTTCGTCTCTGCAGGTCGTGGTCGCGGGAACAAGAAAGGATCACCAGCAATTCGGACAATTTGGTTCTATCGTACGCGTTGCGCTGGGGGGCGTCGTAACCGAGGATCTCAGGGAGCTGAAAGGAGCGGTAAAAATCGAGGGAAAAGCGCGGCCCGTGCGCGTATCCGAGGTAAAACCGGCGTGGCGAGACAAAACCCCGGCGATTCAAATCGATTCAGTCGTAACGGATATCGGGTTGCGGCTGACGACCTTGGTCGAGATAAGGGTGCAAACCTCCGATATCGCGCTTACGACTCGCATCACTAACAAAGATAAAGCACCGATCCGTGCCGTTCAAATCGGCGACAGCGCGTTCTGGCCCGACGGCTTGACCTTCGCGCCGGGCCTGGGATACGTGGAAGCGCCGACCCGTGGTCATCTTCCCTGGATCGCGCGCCAGGGTAAAACGCTCAGCTACGCCGTCGCGTTTCTTGAGGGCAAGGCCGAGGTCGATTTCAATTTTCTGCGCGAAGGGCCTTCCGACCAGGTGGCCGTGTCGGCGCGCTTCGATCTAGCGCCAGGCAAGACGAACTCGTATAAACGCCTGCTGATCGCGAAACGCGCCGATCTCGCCCGGGTGGCCGAGACCGCGTGGACCGTCACCGGGCAGGCGGTCGGCCGAGTCAAAGGGTCGATTCGACCCGTCGCTAACTGGGCCACGATAGAAGCCAAGGCGCCCGAACAAGGCCCCCTGTTGGTGAGCTCGGTCTCGCCCGACGGCTCATTCGATTTGCCGCTCCCGTACGGGTCATATCTGATAAGCGCCTTTTCGCCCGGCGGCGTCGATACCCAATCGGTATCGCTTCAACCGGACGCGCCCGAAGCGGCCGTGGAAATGTTTGCTCCCGAGCCGGGCAAGATGTCCTATAAAATCGCGAACGAAAAAGGCGACCCGATTCCCGTTCGGCTGATCGTGCAAGGAATACCTCCTACAAAAAATCCGGTTTTCGGCCCGGCTTTTGTAGCAAATGGAGCTGGCAACGTTCTGTGCTCGAGCACAGGCGCGGGTGAAATTGAGATCGCGCAGGGACGATACCGGGTCGTGGTCACTCGGGGCATCGAATATGAACTGGTGCAACGAAACCTTTCCGTTGACGAGGGGAAAGGCGCGGTAATGCGCGCGACGCTGAAGAAAAAGGTCGATACCAGCGGCTGGCTGGCGGCCGACCTACACCTTCACGCCGCGCCGAGCTACGATTCGGAGATATCGCTAGAGGACCGGGTGACCTCGCTATTAGCGGAGAGCATCGGATTCGCGGTGGCGACCGACCACAACGTGGTTACCGACTACCAAGAGAGCGTCAATCGCCTGGGAGCGTCGGGTTTGTTGATCACCGCCGCCGGAGTCGAGGTCACGACGGTCGAGCCAACCTGGGGCCACTTCAATGTTTGGCCCCTTTCCTCGGCGAGCGCGCCACCCCCATTTGCCGGGATCACGCCGAGCGAGCTTTTCGCTTATATCCGCGAGCAAGCCCCGGACGCGCTGATTCAAGTTAATCATCCGTGGATGAACGAGTACGGTATCGGCTACTTGGACATCGCCGGGCTCGACGCGCGTAAAGGCGTCGGGAAACACAAGGGGTATTCGCCCGCGTTCGACGTCATAGAAGTGATAAATGGATATGAGATCAAGGACCGCGAACGGGTCGAAGCCAACCTTCGGGCTTGGTTTAATCTATTAAATCTGGAGCGGCATTACGCGGCGACCGGCGGATCGGATTCGCATCGCGTCATCTGGCAAACCGCGGGCTATCCTCGGACCTATATCCGAATCCCGGAGGAGACCCCGCCGGACGCAATCGTTCAGCAGGCCGCCGCGGCCATCCGTGCCGGTCGCTCGCTGGTTACGACCGGTCCTTTTATTCGACTGAAGGTCGGCGGCGGCGAGCCGGGCGACCTCGTGCCGGCGGTCAACGGTCGAGTGGAAATCTCGGTTTCGGTATCGGCTCCGAGCTGGATCGACGTCGATAACTTGGAAGTGGTCGTCAACGGCGAGAGCATAGCCACCAGCGCGATCCGCGCGGCCAAAAAGAAAACCGAACGCGCTCGCATTTCGCTGCGCCTTCCGGTATCGAAGGATTGTTGGGTCGCGGCGGTCGCCCGCGGTGGGACCTCGTTGCACGAGGCGCTGCCGTACGTCGAAGCTCTTCCTTTGGCCTTCACCAATCCGGTGTACGTGGACGCCGACGGCGACGGGTTGTACACAGCGCCGGGCAATACCTAAGCCACACTCTCTCTGACCGCTAATGGCTCGCGAGCGTTAAGCTTAACTCGCCGAGGTAGGCCATTTCCGGATCTTCCCTTTCCCGTAGGGTACGCTCGATAACCGCGATGTTTCGCCGCACATGGCCCTCGAACAAGGTGTTGCCATCATGAACGATCGTTACCGGCTGGTCCATATCGACCATTTTTTCTGAGAACCGAACACGAAGCTGATTCAGTCCCTCGATCTCCTCCAAGCTGACGGTCTGTCCTTGATAGCTTGCTATGACTTTCGTTCCTTCCCGCTCGTCCCCGGCGTCCAGCGCGAGCCAATAAAAGCGCGAATGGGTCGCGGGGTGTTGCTCCCAGACCACTCGGTTAGGCGCGGGATCGCGGGTATAGCCCTGAATGAACGGAATCGACGGCTGGTCCTGAAGGTTCATCCAGTGACTCGTGAGCGGGAATCCCGCTTGGTGCGGGTAGCCGCCCGGATCAGCGGCTTGTAGCGCGTCCAGTTTGGCCGCGTATTCCACACCGACCGTATTGCGATTATAGGAGCTATCATTAGCACCGACATAGATGGCGAAAGCGACGTTGCGCAGGTTCGCTAACGATACCCCGTTGGGATGCCCCGCGCTCATGGCTGCGCCGGCCCAGCGGTCCGCGGTGCGGGGAGTAAGCGCGTAAACGCCGTCGCCGCCGGCCGAATATCCGGTCAGATAGACTTTGTTCGAGTTAATACCTTCGAATACGACCATATTGGTTATCAATCGATCGAATAGCCCGTCGATATGGTCCTTAAACCACATATTCCAGTCATCCGTCGGCGCTCGAGGCGCGACCCAAAGGGCATCTTGGGGATGATAGCTGGTCGCGAGCTCGATCTGATTAATCCATTGGCTGTCATTCGCGGAAGCCGGAGCGTTGCCCCCTCCATGCATCGTAATAAATAGACTACGACCCCCCGGGGGCTCGGAACCGAGCACCACCGTATCGTAGCGCAAGGTATAGTCGCCAATGGTGATGCTCTTTGCGTCGTGCTCAGCGCGTCTGCTCGCGCGTAGATCTTCTTCCAGGTCCTGCCAGAGAGCCGCTCGCGCCGCCTCAGCATCCTCTCGCGTAAGAGGAACCTGCGCAAACGGCATTGATTCAATATCGCCACGGCTACCGACTGGAATCGCGAGATGGTCCAATAGCTGCCGAAGCGCATCGGCCGAAGTCACGACGCCGACCCCGGATTCCGTTGGAACAGATTCAGAGCGTCCGTCTAATCCGGCCGCCTCCGAATCGATCATTTTGGAGTCCGCGTCGTCTTGCACCGGCGCTTGGGAACCGCCGTCCGTCAAGCTGACTAGCCCGCCGTCTGTAATCGACGCCGAGCTATCGGTTTCAACACCGGATGTTCCACCGGTCGGCGGCGGCTCCAGGACTTCCACGCTGTTTATACCGGAATCTCCGGCTGCGCCTTGAATGAAAGGACGATCGCTTTCAGAGCTACAACCGGCTTGCGGCATATATAAAGCGAGACACCAAACCGCAACTCCGCTTCGCCGAAGAGATCGAAAGCACCGATACAACGTCACAACGCATGGTTATCACAAACAGTATACGGTCTGTCAAGTAGTAGCGCGGCAAGGCTATATCTCTTTTTCCCGGCATCGTTCTCTAGGAAGTCCGCTTGGAGATTATTTCGCCCGATGAAGTTCTCCGGTTTTATTACCCTATTTCGTCGATTTTAGCTGCCCGAGCCCCGCTAACCGCCCGAAAGACGAGTGGGGGCATTTATGAGACGGGCTTTACCTTAACGTTGCAAAAAACGTCGAGCGTAAACGCGAAAAAAGCGATAAAATAAGGGCGCGCGGAACGTTTTTTGGACCGCAGCTTAGTGCACCCTAAGTGAGGTTCAAAAAAAGTGAGCACGCCCTTTGTTCGCGCTATTTTTCACGAGCGAAGCGCATTACGCCGACGGATTTTTTGGTAACCGTTCAGGGGGGTACTGCTGTTTGACCGCGACGGCGGCCAATTCATCCCGTAAAACCGGCTTTCGTCCTCGCGCCGGCTCG
>JAFGIB010000399.1 GCA_016929805.1 Deltaproteobacteria bacterium
CAAAAAAAGTGAGCACGCCCTTAGTTCGCGCTGTTTTTCGCGAGCGAAAGCGGTTTACGCCGGCGGGTTTTTTGCAACGTTAAGGTTAAGGTAGAGTACCCATTAACGTTCGCTGCTCTAGCATCCGGCCTTGGCCCCGCACTTGATAATAGCCGTCTCTTTACAAAAATCGGTCCAATCGACCTCGCAACACTGGGTTTGTTCCCAGCCTCCGTTCGCGGCAGGACCGCAGACGCATTCGCGAATCCCCGGTTCGCAATATTTTTGTATGACGATCAGCGTACACGGAAGGTCCCAAGTGTTCGTACAGCAATCGGGCAACTTCTCGCAAACGCAGCTTTGCGTCTGCGCGTCGTTGCAACCAGGTTCGGCGTGTACTTCGCAGCAGCTGCCCGCGCCGTTCGCGTTTGGCGAACCGCCTTCGGCGTTGACTCCGTTTCCGTCGGCAGCACCGGCCGCGCTATCGGTTTGAATTCCGGCCGTCCCGCCCTCTCGACCCGCGTCACGTATCGAGGCGTCTTGGCTCGCGCCGCCCTCGGTTCCACCGTCGGCGGTGACAGGCCCGTTGCCTCCGGTCTCTATCGTCCCGCCGGCGCCGCTCTCTCCGCTCTCGCTTTCGTTCTCTACGGCGACATCGCCGCCGTTTTCGCTCGCGACGACCGGTTCCGTGCCGCCGACACCGCTTTCACCTGAACCATTCGGGCCCTTATCGTCACTCAACCCGGAACAGCTCGAAAAAAACAAACCTTGAAGCGCGAGAATAGCAAAAATGATTCTATAAAAACGCATAGCGAAATCCTTGACGTTGATCATCTTAAATATAAAACGGCCCCCTCTTCTAAAGCAATTAAGAGGGGGCCATAAAAAGCTTCGCGGGTCATCGAACTACCGGCTATTCCAGACAGCCACGAAGCTCCTGTGCGCAGGGGATGAACGCGAACGGGTTGCGAAGAAGGCAGCTTACCCAAGCGAGTTGACAATCAAGAACCTGCGGAGCATCGAGAGAGTCAACCACGGCCGCCCTGCACTCATTAAATCCATTGGCGCATTCGCTCAAGCTCTCTATGCTTCGCGCCTGCAAGGTACAATCGATTGCGGTCTCGGCGCAGCCGACAATATCGGACAGGGGCGTGTCAGGCAACTCGATGCCCAGGCTATCCGCCACACACGCCGCCTCCGCTTCACCGCAGGCTCTTAGTTCCGCCGGCGTCGACGCCGCGCGGATACAATCGTCTAGAGCGAAGGTACACTCCGCGATATCGGTAACCGCGGCGCCGACCTGCTCGGGGACTAGCGAGGTCGCCTCCTCAAGGGCGCAAGCGGCCATGGTCTCGCCACATGCGTCTAGATCGCTCAAACTCTCGGCGTTGTTGATGCACTCGATGCCACTGTCGACGCAAGCCGCCGTTCCGGTCACGATCTCCGGTAGTTGAATATCCAGAACATCGGCGACGCATTGAGCTTGACTCTCGGCACAAGCGCTAAGCTCCGAAGGCGTTTCCGCCGAGCGAACGCAGTTATCAAGCTCCTCCCGACAAGCCGCGGCGGCCGCGATCGCGTCGCGAATCCGCGTCGGCAATCCGGTTTCCGACGTCATCGCACAGAGGGTGAAATCAATGTTACAGGTTACTAAACCAAATAAACCCGCCTCGTCCAAGCATTGGTCCCTTTGGGCTTCACACTCGTCAAGCGTCATGCTCTGTTTGGAGACACCGATCGACTCTTCTCCGGGCACCTCCGCCGTACACCCGACGTGGAGAAGTAATAATGATATCGCAACGAGATAAATAATCGAATTTTGTTTCATAATAAAGACTCCTTTGTAAACAACTACTCGTTAGACAGCTTTGTGACGATAACAACGCTAAAACGTGAACAAAACCTATGGGAAATCGCCTACTCGCGGACGCCGCATTGTTGCTTTCGAACTCGTTCAGCGACTTCCAAGTCGACTCCTGCAGACCGTTGGAATCGACTCCTAGCAAATTACTGTTGCTCTTTACATAATCCGTTAAATAAGAATTCAAAAATTATCAACATTGTGTCCTTTCGGGACAGTCGCGAGACCCTCTTCTTGCCTTAATAAGCTGCCTTTCGAGGATCCCAAAACCTATAAAACGTGGAAAGAAAAAGAAAGAAAAGCGCGCAAGAAGAGCACGATAGACCTTGAATGTGTCGGCCGACTACGAAAAATTCGAATGGATATAAGGATATGAACCGGAAGGTGAGCGACACGGTTTTTTTTGTATTAACTAGCATTAGAGGCCACCGCGAATAGGTAGCTCGTCAGAAACGAAACGCCGCTCATCCCGTTAAAGGCACAATCGCGAAGTCAATCGATACCGATCGGCCGACCTTATCGGAATACGAAAGTAAAGCCCTTCTCATTAATGCCTCCGCTCGTCTTTCGGGCGGGACGGCTCAATCCGCGGCGTCGCTCGCTCCGCGAAATAGAGCTGCTAATCCTCCGTCGCGGCTCCTTTCATCTTGGACAGTCACGCTCCGAAATACTTCGGGAGGATTTATAAGACGGGCTCTAGACCAGAACAAGAGGTGTAAGAGCGTTTTAAATAAACGTGTGTTAGCATCTAACCTTAACTCCGCAAAAAACGTCGAGCGGAAACGCTAAAAATAGCGATGAACTCAGTTCGCGCGGTTTTTCGCGAGCGAAGCGCTTTACGCCGACGAATTTTTTGCAACTCTAAGGTCCAGAAAGGTGATCGCGCCTTTAGCTCGCGCGTTGTGAGCGAACGCGATAAATTTGCTGCCGGAATTTTTTACAATCTAAAGATAACGGCAATCAAACCGATAGAAAAAAACGCATGCCGGAAACCCAACGCGAACTTAGGCTTGAAGATATTGAGAATCGCTTCGGACTTCGCGTGAAGTCACATCGAATCGGAGAAATGGATATCAAGGTCGCGGAAGTAGACCGAGTAGACGAGATGGTTTGTGAAATCTATCCCGAAGCGGTAACCACTCACGGCGATGCGCCTGTATGGATGATCACCTGGCCGGCTTCATTCGGACTGGCGGAATATCTATTGCACTCGCAATCGGTAGAGGGATTGAAAATCCTTGAATTAGGCTGTGGTACCGCGGCGACCGGCATTGCGCTCGCGAAAGGGGGAGCGGACGTGATCTGTACGGACTACGATCCTCTTGCGCTTACGCTGGCCCGGTTTAATGCAAAGCTCAACCGCTGTTCGTCTATATCGATCCGTTTGCTCGATTGGTACAAACCGGATCTCAATGAGAGTTTCGATTTAGTGGTGGGTTCTGAAGTGGTTTACTTTGAGAAGAGCTACCTTCCCCTCGTCTCGGTTCTCAAGCACTACGCCCGCTCCGACGGTAAGATCTTCTTATCCGACCAACAGCGACCACAAATGAGCTCCTTTATAAAACTGTGTTCTCGCGAGGGCTTCGACAATCACCAGTTCGATCAAATGGTATATCTTCCGGAAAAAAACCAACCGATTCGGATCACCGTTCTCAATAGGACTCGGGGGCCAGAGCCGACGGAGGCAAATAAAGCAAATAACTTTCGCTTATAAAAACCTTTATGCGGTTCCAAGTTCGCTACACGGTACCATCTGCAAACGATCTACTTCTACCACATGTTTTTTTGCGTTTTTTGCCTCTGTCCCCTCTTCTTGCCCCGCTGATGGGCATATACCTCGATTTCCAGGGCCTTGCGCATCGCCTCTACGTCCGGCTGTCGACCCGTCCAAATAGTAAATGCTTTAGCCCCCTGATGTAACAGCATGCCGAGCCCGTTGGCGGTACGAGCGCCGCTTTGCCTCGCGGCCTTCAACAACGCGGTCTCGGGATACATATAGATGAGGTCATAAACCATTTGTCCCCGGCAGAACGCGTCCGCGCCGAGCAGCACCGGGTCGTCGGTTTTCATCCCCAAGGGTGTCGCCTGCACCATCAGCTCGGCGGCCACGCTGGCGGCTTTCCACGAATCGGATTCCGCCGGTACGACGAGAATCTCGATCTCGCGACTAATCTGCGTTATGTCTCCGGCGACCCGGCTAGCGCGGCCGGGTTCGATATCGCTTAACGCGAGACGCCTCGCGCCCTGTACGGCGCAGGTGATCGCGACCGCTCGCCCGGCCCCGCCGCAGCCCAGCACGAATACCGAAAGCCCGGCCACAGATCGTCCAAAAGCCTCTTCAATAGCTCGAATAAACCCATCTCCGTCGGTATTGTACCCTTCCAACTCCCGATTCGGTAGAAACCGAACGGTATTGACCGCGCCCAAGGCCCGAGCCGACTGATCGAGGCGCTCGAGTCCTTCAAACGCCACCTGTTTGAGCGGCACCGTGAGGTTAACCCCGCCGAATCCCATGTCCTGCACGGCGCGTAGAACCTCGATCAACCGAGAAGGTTCCACGTCAAAAGCGAGATAGACCGCGTCGAGCCCGAGACTCTGAAAAGAGGCGTTATGCATCACCGGCGAAAGGGAGTGTCCAATCGGATGTCCCAATACCGCATAGCATCGCGTTCTTCCGCTGAATTTCATCTTCTTATGCCTTCCGTAAAGCGCTGATCTGGCATATTTGGCTCTCCCGGGCAACCCGTTAAGGTCGTCGAAAAGCCGCTTGGCTTTTCGCCCGCGGCGACAAATACTACTTGAAACGCGCCGCAACGACTTAAGGAGTGACTGATGAAGACTAAGGTCTTAATGGTGTACCCCAAAATTCCCCATACGTTCTGGAGCTTCGACTATATTCTTCGCTATTTCAAAAAAAGGACCGCAATCCCTCCGCTTGGACTGCTTACCCTCGCCGCTCTAATGCCGGACAATTACGACATTCGTCTCGTCGATATGAACGCTTATGACTTGACTCTAGAAGACCTTATTTGGGCCGACATGGTCTTTATCTCCGCAATGTCGATCCAAGAGGATTCATTTAACGAGGTCGTGGATTTATGTTGTCGGTATAACAAGATCATCGTCGCCGGCGGCCCCCTTGTTTTTTCGGGATACCATATCGGCCAACTCCCCGTCGACAAGATCGATCACTTGTTCTTCAATGAAGCTGAAACGACTCTCCCCGAATTCCTCAAGGACTTCGAGGCGGGACACCCGAAGAGAATATATCGCTCGGAGACTAAGCCTGATATAAGCAATAATCCGCTTCCAAGATACGACTTGATCGACGTAAACGACTACTGGTTTCTCCCCTTACAATTTTCTCGTGGATGTCCCTTCAACTGTGATTTCTGCGAAATCATTGAGATGAACGGAAGGCAAGTACGCACCAAGACGCCGGAGCAAGTCCTCGCTGAGCTGGATATTTTTTATCAAAAGGGTTTTACCGGCATCGTTTTCTTTGTAGACGACAACTTCATCGGGAATATTAAAAGAACCAAAGAGATGCTCGTTCGACTCCTGGATTGGCAAAGAGAAAAACGATACCCTTTCAGTTTTGCCACTCAAGTAAGTCTTAACATCGCGAATGACGAGGAGCTATTGACTCTTATGGCCAACGCCGGTTTTATCACGGTATTCGTGGGCATTGAATCGCCTGACAAGGATACGCTTATCAAAATTCAAAAAAGTCATAACGCCCGCGAGGATCTACTGACGAGCGTCAAAAAGATTCAAGCCAAGAGAATAATCGTTTATGCCGGTTTCATAATTGGTTTCGATAGCGATAGCGAAGCGATTTTCGACCGGCAGATAGAATTTATCCAACAAGCCGGCATACCGATTGCGATGGTTGGATTACTACTCGCTATGCCCAACACACAATTATTTCAACGACTCAAGAAAGAAAACCGCCTTATTGGAAATGGTTGGACGAAAGGAAACAATGTCGACCTTTATCTGAACTATATTCCAAAAATGCCCGAGGAGACGCTTATCGAGGGCTACAAGCGGGTCCTTGCTGAAATATATAAGCCGAGAAATTTCTATGATCGCTTTCTCACCTTACTCGAACAAATGCCCAAGACTCCTCCACCTATAAAGACCAAGCTGTTCAGTGAAAAAACCTCGCTGCTGCGAGTTTTGCGCGATGTGGAGGGTTCTTTCGCGTTGCTCTTAAAAGAGATCTTTTCTTCCCATGGAATAGATTTTATCCGCTTTATCTATAAAGCCAGGAAGCTTCACTCGGCTTATTTTTGGGTATGCGTCGGGTACGCGGCCAATGGCAGGCACTATTTTGAGATAACGGAAAAGATACAGAATACGAAATATACTCTTAATCAGCGGTGACGTCTAGACCGTGGACCTTCTCAAAAAGTCGTGGCGGACGTGCTATTTCGAGCGAAGCAAAAAATATCAAAATCGAGATTTTTCGTCGCCTTTAGCTTTTCGAAATGGAAGTCCACGGCGATTCGCCGCCGCTTTTTGAAAAGATAACGGACCGTGTCTCAATTAGCGCCTAATAATGGTTTCCAACTCTTTGGACAACGTTTGCATATTAAACGGCTTCTGTAAGTACCCATGGGCGCCGTGCGATAGAAGTCTATCCACGTTATCGTCTTTGTCAAAACCCGATATAATGAGTATTTTCGCATTCGGATTAATTTTCTTTAGCTTATAGAATACCTCTTTGCCATCCATGCCGGGCATGATCATATCAAGTAAAATAACCGCGATCTTTTCGCTGTTCTTACCGTACAAATCGAGCGCTTCATATCCGCTATCCGCGACGAACACCTCGTGACCCATCTTTGTAAGAAGCCTTTTGGTCGAGGATTGAAATAGCGGCTCGTCGTCGACGAGAAGTATCCCCGCGCCATCGACTCCGTCTCGTCTGGCCGGGTGATCGAAGGAATTTTCTTCGTTTTCCTTAGACCGGAGCGTGGGCGTCGGCCGATCGGTACTCGGGAAATAAACGCTTATCGTGGTGCCCTTGCCGAGCTCGCTTTCTATGGTGATCGCGCCCTTGTGGTTGGTTACCACGCCATAGGCCATAGCCAGCCCGAGACCGGTGCCTTTGCCAATCGGCTTGGTGGTGAAAAACGGCTCAAACGCATTTCTCATCGTATAGGCGTCCATCCCGGTGCCGTTATCGACCACTTTTAGTTGGATATAATTACCTGATTTAATCCCTCCGAGCTTGGCGCTCCGTTTTTCGTCCAAGCATACCCGTCGCGTTTCGATCGACACCTCTCCCGCCGTGTCGAAAGAATCCACCGCATTGATACAGATGTTCATTAACACACTTTGTATTTGCCCGCGATCCCCTTCAAATAGGGGAAGGCCGTTTTCAAGATTCACCCGCACGCCGATGCGCTTTGATATCGTACGTCTTAGAATCGCGACTGTTTCCGTCACCAGATGATTAATCGATATATCAGATTTGACGTATTTACCCCTACGCGCGAATCCCAGAAGATTCAGCGTAAGGTCACGCCCCCGCTGGCAGGCTGAAAGTATATCGTCGATACTTTTACCGGCGACTGAAGCGTTGTCGATTTCCTCTTTTACAAAAGACGCCGACGCCAAAATTGCGCCCAAAATATTGTTCATATCGTGTGCGACTCCCCCGGCTAACCTACCGATCGACTCGAGCTTCTGCGACTGCTCGTACATCGCTTCAAGCTCGGCCTTTTCGGCCTCGGCTTTTTTTCGCTCGCTGATGTCTCTACCGATTAGGATGACGCCTTGGATTTTGTCTCCCTCGTCGTATATCGCCGTGCCCGACAAGGAAACCGGTATGGATTGCGTATCTTTCTTAACTAACGTTACCTCCGTATCGGTAACCCGACGGTTGGGTATCTCTTGGCCGCATAAAATGTCGTTCAACCACGTCCAGGGAGTGGCGAACAAAACACTCGCGTCTTGCCCGATTAGATCAATTTCTCTATACCCCAACGTATCATGGGATGCATTATTAGCGGTGATAATCTTGCCGCCTTTATCGACCAATAAGAGCATATCGTCCATGGTGGATATGATGCTTTCGGCCGCGGTCATCGGCGTGAGCGAAAACATTTTATATTTTCGCATCGCGTAACCGACGCAGACCGCTCCCACTGCAAATCCAATAGGATTCAAATAGGGAATGCCGAGGGAAAAAACGATGGTCACCTCGTCGACCATGGTCACACCGCCTACAATGACTAACGCCAAAAAATAGAACCGCGCGTGAGAACGCTTTTGACTTTCCGGTGCGCTTATTACGTAGCGCGCGACTAAAAATATCATGACGACTATGTTTCCTACGAACCATACCATTGCGCTAACCGAAATCGGAGAAAACGGGGCGGTACCGGGCACCCATCCTACCGTGAACTCTCTAGGCGGACCGAGGACCAGGTGGCCGGAGAACTCGAGAATCGCGAACACGACCGCCGGGAGAACGATACTCGCGTCAAACCATCGGGTTTTCATAAACCAATCGAGCTCGGTCAACCTTAGAGTAAAAGAAATGCCTGCGATTAGGATAAACGGCCATGCCGCGAGAAGTCGTCTCCATATGAGCGCCTCCTCGTAACTACGGCTCAAGGAAAAGCCAAATTGGATAAACGCCCAAAACCCGAGAGCGATGGCTAATACGCAGAACGACCTGTTGAGGGGATCTTTTGGATTTCGGCTATATACGAGCTCGGCCACCAGGACACAGCTGATGATCGAAAAAAGGTCCAAAAAAGCCCATATATTCACGACCACTACACCTCAAGGCGACGCTTTGCACCATTTATAATAAAGGCGAGGGGAGATCAAGAGCAACGGTGCGAGCCGCGAGCCGCACGAAAATCCTTTGAATCGTCCTTATACTCGTTTTCGAAAATAGAACCTTATCCAAAATTTTTCGGTAATTCACTTTTTATCTTTTATTACTCACCCTCTCTTTGAGAATTCGGGTTGACGGACGAAAGCGCTATCGCGCGACATTCGTGCGCGGTTTACGCCGGGGCGCCGCAGGGATAAAAGCGTTGCCTCAAGAACAGTCAAGGGAAAGAGCGGTTATCGCCGATTCGTAGATGTTTCAGAAACATACTCTTTCCCAAAGGTAAGTTCTGAAAAAGTGGTCGCGAGCAGACGTCGATTACTAAACGTGCCCATGCCCGTGCCCGCTTTTAACAACCGGGATAACTTTTCTTACATGGTGCAGTCGTGCTGAAATCAATGCCCTTCTAATTTATGAGCTACTTGGGCAGGGGCAAGCGCATAGGCATGGGCAGGGTTTTATATCAATACTACCCCAAGGCGAAACCATATCGCCGCCTTCCCGGGTTGTTTTGCCACCACTTTTTGAAAAGTCCGGGCAGCCCGCCTCGTTCGGCCTTTTCCGAAAGCAACGGGGTTAAGTCTCTATTTCGCGACCATCCGAGAATTCGCCGCGGCTATTACTCGCTTCTCTCTCTAGACAAAATTTCGCGATAAACTGCCTAAGAGCGTGTCTAATATGTTCCTCCGCTCGTCTTTCGGGTGGGATGGCCCAATCTGCGGCGTCGCTCGCACTCCTCGAAATAGCGCTGCTAGTCCTTCGTCGCGGCTCCTTGCATCTCGGACCGTCGCGCTCCGAAATACTCGGTCGGACCTTATTA
>JAFGIB010000400.1 GCA_016929805.1 Deltaproteobacteria bacterium
CTCTCAGGCCAAGGGGAGCAGATATAGGCCTTTATTAGCTCTCTTTAGCGTAATGCTGCGAAAAACGTCGAGCGGAAACGCAAAAAAAGCGATGAAAGCGCGTGCTCACCTTTTTGCAACGTTAAGGTTTACTTAAAACGGTTGTGTTGCTAAGAGGACACGGCTCTTGAAGCTAACTCTCTGGAGTTTATCTCATTATTATATCGTCGGAGGAACAAAATGAACGATTTCGCAGGCAAAGTTGTAGTAGTGACCGGCGGCAGCTCGGGTATCGGCCGCGCTGCCGCGATTATGTTTGCTCAGCGCGGCGGCAAGGTCGTAGTCGCCGCTCGACGCGTTCCGCAAAGTGAGGAAACCGTTCGGATGATGAAAGAAGCGGGCGGCGAGGGCATGTTCGTACAAACCGACGTCCGAGTTGCGGCGCAAGTTGAAAACTTGGTCAAGAGAACGGTTGACACTTATGGAAGGCTCGACATCGCTTTCAATAACGCCGGCAAGTCTGGTATTTTTCAAAGTCTGGTTACCGAGAATGAAGAGGCGTTTTACGAGCAGATAGATACCAACCTCAAAGGCGTGTGGTTGTGTATGAAATATGAGCTACCGGAAATGCTCAAACAGGGCGGCGGCGTGATCGTTAACAATTCTTCGATCACGGGCCTCAGGGCCCTGCGCAAGTTGAGTAGTTACAGCGCGAGCAAGCACGCGGTGATCGGGTTGACTAATGCTGCGGCCAAGGAATTCGCCCCCTACAATATCCGCATCATGGCTCTATGCCCGGCTTGGACGATGACGGAAATGACGAAGGAATTCACCATCGACCCCGAACGAAAAGAAAAAACCGCGCGCTCCATTCCGCTACGCAGGATAGCGCAGCCCGAGGAAATCGCCGAGCTCGCGTGCTTCTTGGCGTCCGACAAGGCGTCCTTTATCGCCGGTGGAGCTATTGCCATATCCGGTGCGCTGGATATCTAAGAGCGTGTTCAGTAAGGTTCGACCGAGTATTTAGTAGAACGACGGTCCACGATGCAAGGATCGGAGCGAAGCGCACAAAAGAGATGAATAAACGTGCGCGGAACTTTCAACTTTAGGCTTTAAGCGTCGGTGTTATAAACTGCGTCCTCTCCCCTGTCCGCCGGCAACTGACTAATCGTCGTAATCGTTTCGGCGGGGCAAACAAAAGGTTTTTCGGTTTCATTCAGAAGAACCGCCATGCCAGTCAGAGCGAAAGCCTTAAGTAAAATCACAGGCGAAATTCAGCAGAAAATCACCACTCTTGCCCTGACTGTCGACACGATACATGCGGCCTAGATACAGGCCTTCCGCCACCCGGCGGATTTCGTCACGAAAACGAAGATGCTGAAACTCGGGAGCGCCGGAGTAGTCGAGCACAATACACTTGCCGCCGTCGTAATCGCTGTTTCCATAGTAGACCTGTGCTTCAAATATAAGCTTACCGGCTACCTTGTTTTTAAGCGTGCCCGGCCCTTCAGGATTAGGGCAGTAAAAAACCTTACCCTCCCACTGCTGTCCGCTTTCAACCTGCCTCATAGTCGCTTCATAGGCTGGAGATGTCGGGAAAACCAGAATGGTTCCTTTCGAGTCACCGTTAGGAATAGGCCCCGCTTTAGATTCTCCGTAAAGCTTGTCAAGCTCGGCCTGATTCATTTTCTTAATCTCTTCAATTGTTATTCGTGTAGGGGTCATTATAAAGTCTCCTGTTTCTCTTCTGTATCATTACTATGTTTCCTAAATATCTCTTTGCCGTGCGCATAGAAATTCAGGTTAATTGGGTTCTATTTTTGCAATTTGGGCAGTAAAAAAATAGAACTTAGGCTTGCAATAAGTGTCGAGCGTAAATACGAAAATAGCGACTAAATCGGCTTTCACGATACTTCTTTTGGTCCCCGGCTTAGTACACCTTAACGTTGCAAAAACTCCGTCGGCGTAAAGCGCTTATGCAGCGCTAAGGACTCGTATCAAAATAAATGTCGCATTTATTTTAACGCGAGTCTTAAAGGCAATCCAAGTCGGCTGTAGCGGATAGGCTTATGCCATCATTTTATCAAACTTATTAACTTCGACGGCAGGCGTAGTGCTAAAAACTATTCCGGTAGACTTCGTCAATCCAATCGATGCCTTTATCGCCTCCTCCAATCCAGGTAACGAAACGATCAGCACGACATCTCTTTCTCCGAGCAATGCATACATCGACTTAATCGTCCCGCCCATACCCCGGATTATTTTTTCCGCTTGTTTTGTCCGCTTAGCGCTTATGTTCTGTATAGACTCTACGGAATATCTACCGAATAGGAAAAACGTTTCCATTGATTATTCTCCTTAGTTTTTGAGTTTATAATAACGGGATGATATTCCAATACGTAGCCGTCTACAAGTCAGCAAGGAACAAAAAAAGTTTTTTTGTCCAACATAAGTTCGGCCTATTCGTCGAGACCGCCGCGATTCTCAAATCGCTTTAGCGGACCCCGCACTGTGCCCAATCCTCGGGCCAATTGCCCAGCCAATAACGTTGTGGATCCGTATAGCCGTTTTGGGGTACCTCTTGACCCGTTACGGGATTTGGATAGTGAAATGGAACAACGTATACTTCCGGGAATGGGTGATAGAACGTGGTCGGCTCGTCGGGAGGATAATCGCTACTCGGGCACCCGGAATATCCCGGCTCCGACGACCAAGTCGAGAAATTGTACCCCGTGGTAGTAAAGGGAAGCCAAAACTTACTAATTTTCCAGACGCCGTCCTCTTTTACATAATCCAATCGATAGATTCCCGTTTGCATAGAGGTATACTCGGGACGATTAAAAACTCCTCCGATAGAGAAATAGTGACCCCTGCTTTTAGCGCTCTGTCGATCCGGCGCGACTGTGATAACGAGCTTGGTTACGTAGTGCTCTGCTAGTGCCCCGTATCTAAACTTGTCTTCCGCTCCGCCGTAAATGCCCCATATATTCATCCAGAGGGTCCTGCAGCCTTCCTTGCCTAGGTAGACGCCCCGCCCGCCGGCCTCACAAGACACCGTGTTCTCGGAAAAGAGATCTAAGACTTGACTGAACAGCGCCCTGTCCATGTAATAAGTATACGTATACATTAATGTACGTATCGCCTCTATATCCTCCTGAATACCTATCTTGTTCTCTAGTTCTTCTATTCTGATCTGTAGTTGCTGTAATCTATCTTCGTTTTCGATAGGCTCTTGATCAATCGCTTTTGCTTTACCACTTGTACATCCATATAAAGGGAATAATGTTAGCCCTACTATCACAAATACCAATGCTTTAATTTTCGTAAAGTCTCCTTTATCCTGTTTATAGATATGCTCGGTTTATAATTTTTTGCCGCTAACCTAATCGGCTTCTCGGGCTGAATCAAAGAAAACCAAAAAAACGTCCACCTACTGGACTCATCCGTATAGCCCCGTTCTGATAGTAGCCGCATAAAGCCCAGCTTTGCGCGATATCGTCCTGTAGCTAAACTCGTTGAGGTTTCACAATCGGCTAGCAAGCATTTACACTATCGATAAGTTATATTTTCTTTCAGAATCGAGCGAGCGATTTGCAGAAAGCGGTGTAAAAGTAAGGCGTTTCTATCGCATGCCACCTAACGGAATAAAATAGCTTCCCAACGCCGCTCTAGCGGGCGGCAAAAAGAGCTGGAGCAAGGAGGCTAATAAGGATATAAATCTATCGGCGCGGTTGTTGGCCATTTTCGGGACAGAAACGACGCAAACGTACTGTCGCGCGCGCAGCGCAAAAAGTAAGCATGACGTCGAACGAATACTGGCGATTTCCAATGCCGCGCGTTCGTTGCGTCATTCGATTCCGCCGCTAGCAGATAAAATTAGAAGGCGACGCCGCGTACTATCTTTTCCCCAATAAATACGTTACCAACCCGTACGCTCCGGCGATTCCGGCGAAAACAGTATGAATCCAATAGGTCGCGAAGGATAGGGCGGCGAATCGAAATCCCTCCTCGCGAAAGGCAAGCGCGAGAAACCTTCGATGGAGAAACGTGTGTAAAGCAAGACCGATCAAAGCCAATGCGATCAAAGGATGATAGAACACGCTGCATACGGCCAAGCAGAAGGAAATAAACCCGCAGAGGTGTTTTTTTACTAGTTTCGGACTCCCGTCTCCCGCCATATCCAATTTCTTCCGTCTCGCGGCCATCCGAATCCACACTACACAGCGCCTTAAAAATCTCGACTGCTCGTCGATAAAGCTCTCGGGGTAGTGGTGTTTTATATGAACGTGGGGCGTAAAGTAGATGCGATATCCGGCTTCGTACAACCTGTATCCGAATTCCATATCCTCGAGATCAGCCCCCCTGAAACGGGCGTTAAAACCTCCCACGGCTTGATAAGCCGCGCGACTAACTACTCCCGGGCGCGGAAACCAAGAGTTGGTAACGTAGAGATCGCGCTCGTCGGTTTGGAACGTCATATCGATCGCATACTGTTCCCACAGCGCTTTGTAGCGCGGCATGAAACCGCTATTGGCGGGGTTTCCGGAATACGATCCGCACAGCGCGGCCGCGTCCGAACCTTCGAGTATCTCGTCTATCGTTTGCATAGTATCCGGCTCGAAAACCGTGTCAGCGTCTGTAAAAACGAACCACTCCCCCTTAGCCAACTCCGCTCCGCGGTTTCTAGCGATAGCCGGCCCCGCGTTTCTCTGTAGCCTCTCGTACTTGACCGGATACCTCGCGACGAGATTCTCGGTATCGTCCGTCGAAGCGTCGTCGACTACGATTACCTCGTAGTCCGAAAGCGTCTGTTTTTTCAGAGAGTTCAGTAGTGGCTCTAAAGTCGCCGCCGCGTTATAACTCGGTATAATGACAGAGTATTTCATGAATCGTCTCTACCGGGATCGACTATCGGAAAACGGGATTAATGGAGTTTACGAGCTCTGTAGCTATCCTCAGATTAACCTGAGCGTTTTTGTTATCCGGATCAATTCTTAAAGCCTTTTCAAATCTTCTAATAGCTTCATAAATCTTTCCCTTCTTTATAAGTGCGACACCCAATAGATTGTACGCGTCTATATAATCAGGCTTTTTCTCTATAGCTTTTAATAGGTATTCAATGGATTCTTCTATCTTATTATCCTCTAAATACAACAACCCTATAGAATAATATGCACGACCCGAGTATTTATTTAGCTTAACTGCCTTCCTAAATACTTCAATCGCTTCATAGCTCCTTCCAAGTCTTTGTAAAATAACCGCTTTATTGTTATATGATGCATAGGCTCTTGGATTATATCGTAAAGCCATATCGTAGTTATATAGTGCTTTCTCGTAGTCGCTTCGCACTTCCATCTCCTTCCCCAGAAGTGTATAGGCCGCGTAGTTCTTTGGATCTTTCTCAATCGTGCCTTCGGACAACGTAACGGAATTGCGCCACATTTTTTGTTGATTGTATGCTGTCAATGCTAGAGATCCGATGCCTAGTACATATACAAATACTAATATTTTGTTAAAAAGCTTTTTAGATAAAATCTGTTCTGCTCCCCACGCAATTACCACGTATAATCCGATAAAAGTAACATACGCATAACGATCCGCCATGGTATGTTCAGCAAACTGAATAATCCCGATGGCCGGAAATAATGTTCCCAGATACCAGAACCAGCCGACCGGCAAATAAGGATATTTCCTAAAATATCTGCATGCGAGCATTGTAATGACGATCAAGACTATTGCAGATGATAATTTATGCCAAATGGGAACATGAAGGTATAAATACGGGATGAAAAGATCCGACGGCCAGAATAGTTTTCTCAGATACATACCATAAGCATAAATCGCGTCAGTTATCCTTTGTAATAACGTGTCGTCTATTGTTCTTTCAAATGTAAACGTAGAAGCTGATTGCGGTAAAAAAAAGAACATTATCCATATAAAAACAACCGACACAATCAATAACGGTACCTTTTCCAAAATCAGAAAGCCTAGTTTTTCTTTTCCTCGGTTTACCGACACCGGGCTCTCTGTTTCGTTTTGTGTATTGATCGCTGTTCGGCTAAGCGGCCAGTAATCGATTAGTAACAAAACGAAAGGCAGAGTTACCAGCATCTGCTTGGACATCAACCCCAAGGTAAAGCTAATGAGCACGGGTAGATAACGTTTCCAGTCGGGCTTCTTACAATACCATACGTAGAATAACATAGTCAGCATCCAGAAAAACGTGCTTAGAACGTTTTTTCGTTCGGAAATCCAAGCGACGGATTCCACATTAATCGGATGGATGGCGAACAAAGCCGCAACAAAAGCGCTATGCCGAATACTTCCTGTGAGATTCCTAAAGAGATAAAACAATAAAATGACGTTAATAATATGAATAATTACGTTTGTACAATGGTAACCACCGGCGTTGAAACCGAAGAGCTCAAAGTCGAACATAAAAGAAAGCCACACCAAGGGGTTCCATAAGCCGAAGTATTTCGTGCTAAACGCCCAGCCCAATCCATCCAGCGTAATTCCGGACTGAATATTGCTGTTTTCCGTGACATATATATGATCGTCATAACTGACAAAATCGTAATCGTATACCGGCCAGTATACGCCGAGCGTTAGGATTATCAGGGTTATAACAACAAGAAACGATTTTTTACGTGTCATGCTAGTGTTAATAAACATCGCAATTTCCCGTGAATAGTCTATATAATCCGTCGTGACCTTTACTCATAGGTGATTCAGCACGCCCGGAGCCGTTATCCGTAACAGGTACTGTAAATAAAGAAGATGCGACCGCTCGCTCACGCCGAAACGCGGTTCGCTAAAAAGCTCTCTAAGACCTGATTTACCGCCAGCGGATTTTCCAGAGGCGCCATGTGACCCGTGTCCGAGATCACCGCAAACTCTGCCTTATTGATCTTGTCTTTCATCGAGCGCATGAGCGACGGCGGCGTTAGCGCGTCGTTTTCGCCGACTACTATCAGAGTCGGAACGTCGATTTTACTCAACCCCGCGGTGGTATCGGTCCGAACCGCGATCGCGAGTAAACACCCTTTAACGCCGATAGGATTCTGCCCGATCACCTCGTCAATCGCTTGGCGGTACAGCTCGGCCCGTTTTTCCGCCGTATCCGCGGAAAAGCACAGAGAGACGAGAAACGGAGCGTAGCTCTTCATGCCGTCTCGGTTGATGCTCTTTATCGCTTGCGCGCGCGCGAGTTTGCCGGCGTCGTCGTCCGCTTCTGACTTCGTATCGCAGAGCACTAAGGCTCGAAAAAGCTCCTGTTTCCTCTCCACCGCCCGCAAGGCGATATATCCGCCCATGGATAAGCCCACGACAACCGGCCGATCGAGCTCTAGAGACTCGATCACGAAAAAAAGATCGTCCGCGAACATCTCCATAGTGTATTGACCGTCGCCGATCTCGCTGCGGCCGAGCCCGCGAACATCATAGGTAACGCAGTAGTAGCGCTTGCTGAGCGCGGCGACTTGATGCTCCCACATCGCCGCGCTAAAGGCGAAACCATGGATAAAGACGATCGGTAGATCGCGCGGATCGCCGTAATCATAAACCGAAATACCTTTGATAAACCGTTGCATCGCTATACTTATGGCAATTTTATTTATGTTGCTCCTTCCCGATCGATTGAAGGAGCTCTTGCGCGATAGCGAATTCGTAAAAATTCACCATTCCCGTATCCCGCACCAGGTGTAGAAACCGTAGGGCCTTTTGCGCTTCACCTCTCACCAGCAAACGAATCGCTTCGTAGAAATAGGCTTCGGTGCGCTCGCCGAGATCCGAGGCTTGTGCGAGTAGCTGCGAATAGGAGATCTTACCTAGGCCGAAGCCCGCGAGCTTCGCCCACCACTCGTTGCCTTTCGCCAGCTCCTCCAGAATCGAGTCGATTTCCGGTTCGATCCGCGCTCCGGTTGTTCCCGCGATCGCTCGCAACCAGAGCGCGAAGTATACTTTCCATTCGGGATTTAAGCTGAGCTGCCTCAACGCGCGGCGATAGACCATATGAGCAAAGCGGCTATCCGGCGAGCTGACGAGCGAATACGACAAAATCGATGCATAGGTCTCGCGATTTTCCGGCGCGTATTTCATAGCCAATTCAAACGACGCCGTTGCCTCCGCGCTTCGACCCAGACGGCCCAGCAACACGCCTTGCCGTATTTGGGCCGAACCGAATTGCGACCCTTGTAGCGCCGAAGTCGACGCTTCCCAATACCGCAGCGCGGTTTGATAACTCTCCCGCGCCTGCTCGCTCTGCCCGGTCAAACGAAGCGCGTCGCCCAACTTCTCGAAAATCTCGGCGCGTTTGATGATATCGCTCAGACTCTTTTCGTCGGTTAACGCGAGGGCGCGACGATAGTATTCCGCCGCCTGCTCTTCTCGACCTGTGCGCTCTAACAATAAGCCGAGCTGCATGATCGCGTCGATGGTTTCTTTTTCGTCGAGGCTCTGTCTTAGGCGCTTTTCAGCCTCTTCGGTATTACCCGCGTTCATCTCTGCAAGCGCGATTACCAGATGTAGCTTATCCGGCGAAACCGGCGAAACCATATCGGGCCAACGCCTGGTCCGTTCTTCGAGCACTTCCGTCGCTCGCTTGGCGAGCTTTCGATTCTTCGTAGGATCGGTGTCGAACAGCCCTTGCGCCATCAACGCGTTGAGCACCTTCAGCGTCTCGTCGTAAAGCGCGCGTTCTTCGGGCACCATCTGGATCGCTAGGCTGTACCAGGCCATGGCGCCGAGATAGTCCGAGTCGCTCGCCGCGATTTTCGCCAAACACTGGGGAAAAATCGGGTGGGTTGGGTAGCGGCGCAGCCCCTGGCGACACAGCGCTTGCGCGACGTCGATACGCCCCTTGAGCTTAAACTGCTCCGCCAGCCTTGAGAGAGCGCCGGCGCCGGAAACGCCGCTCTGGCGGGCGCCGCGAAGCTCGTCGAGCAAAACCTCTGACTCGGTCCCGGACGCGCCGATACCCGTGGCCTCGACTCGGGTCAAGGCCGACGCGATGTCTCCGTGTCGGAGATAGATCGCGGCAACATCGAAAAGCGTCTGCTGAATCTCATATCTTATCCGGCCGCTCAAAAAGACCAACCGCTTGACCGACTGCAGGTATTTGATCGAGGCCGCGACTCTCTCGGTGTACAAATTCGCTAGCTTGTTGAGCACCGCCGCGGTCGGCGTCAAGCGCGCGTGTCGTTCCCAAATCTCGATCAGCCCCTCATAGCGCTCCAACGGATCACTCAAAGCGCTGCGAGCTTCGCGCCCCCAAGCCTCGAGCTTTTCGTAGTTGCGCGCGGCTTCGCTGTTCTCCGGATGAAGCAGCGTGATCACGAGATATGCTGAGAGCACCCGAGCCTCGTCGCCGCGCGGCGAACCATGTTCGAGTAAATAGCGGGATATCGATTCCAACTCGGGCGGGATTTCGCCACGGCTGATCTCCTCGGGTGAATACAGCTCGATAATCTGCTCTTGAAGCTCGACCACGGAATCATAATCCGTCGTCGATAGAAGCTGCTGATAGCGCTCAAACAGATACTCTACGATTCGTTCCCGCAACGGGCCTCGCGAGCGATCGTCCAACCGTAGAGTATAAAACCGCCGTAAAACGCCATCGAACGAAACCTCCGTGATTCGCGTTGGAATCGGCGGTCTCTTGGCCGTCGGACGCGTTTTTATCGACGTCGCGCTGGTACACGCGAGGAGCGAAGAAAAAAATACAAGACCCAATAAGGTGCGATGCATGAGAAACCAATAGGGTATTATGAGCAAAAGTCCAAGGATAGCTATGCTATTTTGCTCGCTTTTCGCTCGTTTCCGTTTCGCCGGTCAATTCTCGGCGGAAAAGAGTTTCACGTTGCATCCAGACTAAAAAAACGCGCGAAATTCCCGAGCGTGCGGTTAAAGCCCACAAAGGTTCTAGTCAAAATGAGAGCGGACGGTGATGACTCGATGTATCGGCCGTTGACCGCGGTTGGGGCTATCGGCCTGACGCTGCTGACCTTCGCGGTTTTCCTCCCGCTGCTATACCTGGTTGCGGCGTTTACGGCGGTCGGCTTCGAAATCCCTTTTTCAGAGGCACTACGACGCGTTTCGGCCGACCCGACTCAGATGGCGGCGTCGACCGTTGCTGGTGTCGCGATCGCCTTGGTCACGGGAAAAGCCTGGACGGACCCGGATCAGAGTTGGCAACGCGTGCTCTCGATAAAACGCGTGCCTGCGCTCGTCGTGGCGCTCTCCATCGTCACGGGTCTCGCGCTGCAGTTTCCCTTGACCGAGCTAAGTAACCTGTCGGAGATGGTTTTTCCCATTAGTCTAGAGCAAAAAGAGTTTATCCGTCGCGTGATGACTCCCAAAGGCGGGCTGCAACTCTTGCTCACGCTCTCGGCATTAGTCGCGATCGTTCCGATTTGTGAAGAGCTTCTGTTCCGCGGGCTGATGTTGCGCGGCCTGAAACATGCTTATGGACCCTTTCCGGCACTGTTCGTTAGTTCACTCCTATTCGGACTAAGCCATTTTCGCCTCCCCACCGCGATCCTACCCGCGACCTCGGCCGGGTTTTTGTTGGGTCTGATCGCGCTTCGCACCGGCTCGGTCTGGCCGTCAATCGCGTTACACGCGGCCGTCAACGGTATGCCGATAGTACTTTCGGCCGAGGTCTTGCCGATTCAGGGATTTAATACGGTACAAGAGCGGGCTAGCCATTTGCCTCTAACGCTCTTGGTCGGTTCCTCTCTCACGAGCCTGGTCGCGTTTGCTCTTCTTATGATAATCGCGAAGAGCAAACGATAGGGCGGGACTATTATCGGTCGATCAACGACGCGGAGGGTGAACCGTAAAGTTGCAAAAATCGTCGCGCGGAAACGCGGAAAAAGCGATGAAATAAGGGCGCGCGGAACCTTTTTAGGCCGCAGTTCAGTTCATGCTAGTTTTCGCGAGCGAAGCGCTTTACGCCGACGGATTCTATGCAACGTTAAGGTTTACAGCCTCTCGACGTCGTACACGCCATCGATTTTAGAAATCGACCGCATGAGCGAACGCAACTTGTTGACGTCATTCACAGCGAACTGAAACGTGCTCACCGCGCGGCCATCTTCGTACGGCCGGCAGTTGGCTTCATTGATATTAATACCGATATCGTTAAATTCCTTTGAAAGGCTCGCGAGTATCCCGGGTCGATCAGCGGAAACGACTCTCAAACCCACTCGGTAAACCGACTTTAAACCACTCGACCACGCGACCGCGATGCGCCGCTCCGGCTCAAGCTGCATCGCCCGCGCGCAGCCGCGTCGATGAATCGTGACCCCGCGCCCGCGCGTAATCCAACCGGTTATCGGATCGCCGGGGACGGGATTACAGCACTTGGCGAACCGGATTAAGACGTCGCTGATATCGTCTATCACGATATCGTCGGTGCTTCTGCTTCGCTTGACCCAGCGAGCCGCCCGTTCCAGGGCGCTCGGGCGCGGTAGCTGCGTTCCCTCATCGCCGTTTTCAGCGGTAATAAAAGAAATAATCTGCGCGACGCTTAGTTTCCCAAAACCTATCTGGGCCAAGAGATGTTCCGAGCTGGGACACTTAAAGTTATCCGTCACCTTTGTGATCTCGCCCGACTTAATCATCCTAGCGAGAGATACGTTTTGTTTACGTAACTGCCGTTCGAGTAAATCGCGTCCGAGATTGATACTTCGCTTGCGCTCCTCGGTTCTAATATAATTTCGTATACGCGATTGGGCGCGGGCGGTGCATACAAAGGTCAACCACTCCTTGGACGGGTTTTGCCTTTTGGAGGTGAGGATTTCAACCGTATCGCCGTTGTGCAGTTTGTAACGAAGCGGCACGATGCTGCCGTCGACCCGAGCGCCGGCGCAATGATTGCCGACCTCAGAATGAATCGCGTAGGCGAAATCAACCGGCGTCGATCCGCGCGGAAAGACGCGAATCTCTCCCTTTGGCGTAAAGACGTATACCTCATCGCTGAACAGATCGAACTTAATGTCGCCGAGAAAATCGTCCGGATCGGCCACGTCCTTCTGGTGATCCATCAGGTTGCGCAGCCAAGTGAATTTGGTGATGTCTTCCTCCCTAAGGACGACGCCGGACTCCTTGTAATGCCAATGAGCCGCGATACCCATATCCGCGGTTCTATGCATTTCGCGGGTGCGGATTTGGATCTCGACGCGTTTGTGATTCGGCCCGATGACCGTGGTGTGCAGCGACTGATACATGTTGGTCTTGGGCAAGGCGATATAATCTTTAAAGCGTCCGGGCACCGGAATCCAACTCGAATGCACGACACCCAAGGCGGTATAGCAATCGGACAGTTTTTCCACCACCACGCGAAACGCCATGATATCGTGGACTTGCCCGAATTCGCACTGGTTCTCCTGCATCTTGCGAAAGACCGAAAAAGCGTGTTTCAATCGGCCGCTCACTTCCGCTCGAATCTCGTTTTTTAAAAGCAGTCGTTGTAGCTCATCGATGACCCGCTGCACATACCGGTCGGCGTCCTTAGCCAGAACGCGTAGGTTTTCCGATACCTGGGTGTACGCGTCAGGGTATATGTATTTAAAACTGAGGTCCTCCAACTCGTCTTTAATCCATTGAATTCCAAGGCGAGCCGATAACGGCGCGTAGATCTCCAAGGTTTCACGGGCAATCCGCTCTTGCGAATCGAGCGTCATGTAACTCAACGAACGCATGTTATCCAAGCGGTCCGCAAGCTTTACTAAAAGCACGCGAATGTCATGCGACATGGCCAATAACATCTTGCGAAAACTCTCCGCTTGCCGTTCCTCACGCGAGATAAAGCTCAACTTCCCCAACTTGGTAACGCCCTCGACCAGAAAGGCTATCTCCTTTCCGAACTGCTCGATGATATCCCGCTCGCTCGCCGCGGTATCTTCGACCACGTCGTGTAGTAACGCCGCGCAAATGCTCGCGCTGTCTAATCGTATGTCGGTAATGATATCCGCCACGCCTACCGGATGGACCAGAAACGGCTCGCCGGATTTGCGAACCTGACCCTCGTGCATGCGCTCGGAATATCGGTATGCCTTATCGATGAGGTCGGTATTAACCTTCCCGTTATAATCCTTGGCCTTATTGAGAATCTCCGAGATGGGAACCATTAATACAACCAAAGGCTACGCGGTTGACGAGTCTACTCGAGTCACACCCGCGGATTGAGTAATTTCGAGGTCGAGATAAGCGTCCAAGTAATTCAATAAGAACCCTATAATTTAACACCTCTCACACATCATGACAACTCGACGTTTTTTTTACGATCGGAAAAAACGCCTGCTCAGATGTGCTACCCTGCTCTCGCGTTATGACCGAGACTAAAGGCAGACTCGTGATCGGCCGTCGCTTGCTTTTGCGTTTGGCGCTGGTATCTGCCCTATTGTTTCTGGCCCTGCGAATTTGGCCGAACATGCGGCACGATACCGATATCCTTTACGACTTGGGAACGGAGCATGAAACGATCGTCGAGCTGCGAGTGGAATACCTATACCAGGGACAAGAGCACCACGGAGCGATCTTCCGCTACCCGTCGGGTGCTCCTGCTCAACTGCGCCACCGCGTGGGCCTTGCTTACGGTGACTACCAAGTCAAAGTGGAGGTTAGACGGCAGAACAAAGGGATAAAAACCTTTGTACGAAGTTTGCGCGTTCCGGCAGATACAGTAGTGCGAATTAATGCTAAGCAATAGCCGGCCTTCGACTGTCTCGTCCGGCGTGGCTGATGCGCTGATTACTTCTGCTGCGGCGAAACCTTGGACACTACTGAACGAAAAACATGACAACGACAATAAAAGACATAACGAAACGACTTCGGCTCAGGGGACTGCTGTTATTTATCGCCGGGATAACCCCGCTTTTCTTGATGATGGCGAATGACAAACAGCTTCCGCACGGTACGTTGTATGGTTTTATCGCGTTGCTGTTCGCGATTCTCGGGGTGCTCGATCTATTAGGTCTCTTTTACCAACCGCCGCCTCTCGTCGTCTCGATCAGGGATACGGCGCTCTGCAGGTTAGAAGGCGAGTTGCGCTGGACAGCTCCGGTATTGACTTTTCCTATAGCGCTCGTGGTCGGGCTATTGCTGCTTGTCGTGCTCGGCCCGATACATCTACCGTGGATTATCGGCGCCGCGCTGTGCATCATCGGCCTATCGGCGATTCGTCGACCAGCCCTTCTGGTGCTGGTCGTGGTTTCGTTTATCTACCTGCCGATGTTGGGCGCGTACGGTCTGTGGGATCCCTGGGAAACGCACTACGGAGAGGTCAGTAGAGAGATCCTTTCAAGAGACGATTGGATCAGTTTGTGGTGGGCTCAGGATGGTTGGTTCTGGTCCAAGCCGATTTTTATTTTTTGGTCCGAGGCGTTGACTTGGCACGCGACCGGAATCCCCTACCGACCGGATACGAACTTCGATTACTCGGAGTGGATTCTGCGCTTTCCGATCTATCTCTTATCGATGGGCGCCTTGCTCTCGATTTATCTCGTGGTCTCTAAAGCATTCAGTAAACGCGCCGCGGTACTTTCCGCGTTGACCGTCGGCACCATCCCCTATTTTTTCTTCCTCGCGCATCAAGCGATCACCGATATGCCGTTCGTCGCCAACATGACCATCGCCGTGTCGCTTTTGCTGCTCGCCGTTTTTGAGGACCCGGAACGTACGGCGACGGGTTATCGCGTCGGGCGCTTGGTGTTGTCGGCCCAGCATTTGGTCATAGCCGTCTTGCTGGCGCTGGTTTTACCGCAGATCATCTATCTGACAACGCGCAACGTCACCTTAATCGACGGTCCGCTTTTCGCTTGGCATAAAGACCAATTTATTTCGGGCTCGGCGGATAACAACGGAATACCGGGCAATTCACCGCTACACGGGTCGCAACCTTATCTCGACGCGTTATGGTTTCAGCCGATTTGCCAGGCCGCTCTATGGCTGTGCGGGCTTTTGGCTCTGCTGTTCGCGCTGCGGCGCGAACGCCGCGTGCAAGCGCTCACGATGTTCGGTTTTTACATCTTTTGCGCTCTGGCTTTCATGAGCAAGGGTATTCCCGGCGTCGCCCTACCCGGGTTGATCGCGTTGCTATACCTATTGACGAGCCAACGCTGGTCGTTGCTGCTTGAAGGCAAGCTGAGGATCGCGGCGGGAATCGTCACGGTCACGATCGTGGGAATGCCCTGGTTTGTCGCCATGTTTTTCCGGCACGGGCAAGGCTTCACCAATCGACTGCTGATACACGACCATATCAATCGCCTTGCGGCCGGAGTACACGGCGATACGGGCAGCATCCAGTACTTCATGGCTCAATTCGGATACGGAATGTTTCCCTGGATCGCGCTGGTGCCGGCCGCCCTGCTGGTCTGGCCTTTCTGGCGCACCGCGGGCGATCCGGATTCGAAAACGCTAACCATGCGGCGTGACACCATCATCGTCATGAGCGTCTGGTTCGCCGCGACCTTCACGCTCTTCAGCGCCATGATCACGAAGTTTCACCACTATATCTTCCCCGCGGCGCCGCCCATGGCGGTATTGATCGGCCTAATCGTCGATCGCATGCTGCAGGATCGGCTCACGGACCGATCACCCCTTGAGACCGCGAGAATCCTCCTTCCCATCATGGTGGCGCCTGTTTTTTGGGTGGTTTCAATCGCCGGGTTCGTGGGCGACGTACGCGGCGTCATACCCAAGGAGGTAAAATCGGCTGAGGCGGCCTATTGGGCGTTCGATCATCCGTGGCACCCCGCTGTCTGTATTATATTATTTATTATCGGGATAGCACTAGCGCTCTACTCGGCGCGCGCCATAGGCAGGCAGGCCGGCGCAAAAACGCCCGCGGCGCAAAGCGTGCGCGGCAGAGAGATATCTCTCGGCGTCGCCCTGGTCGCCGGAGCGATCGTCAGCGCTTTCGTCGGTCGAGACCTCTCCTGGACGACGAGCTCGAAACCGGCGGGCTACGAACGGCTGATCCACCTCTTCGTCTATAACTACGATCGGCCCTGGCCCGAGCAGTTTGACTATCGACCGATTCTGCTCGGCTTTACCGTGGTCGCGAGCGTATGCGTGGTCGCGGCGGCGTTGCGCGCGTTGCGGCCGCTGATGACCTGCGCCGTGCTGGGAACAGCGCTCGCGTTCTCTTTTTGGTGCCTGAATTTCTATATGATCGATTTATCTCCCCATTGGGGGCAACAGACCTTGATGAAGAAATATTACGAGACGCGCAAGGGCCCGGAAGAGCCGCTGGTGGCGTGGCAGATGAACTGGAAGGGCGAAAATTTTTATACCGGCAATCGGGTCTCGGTATTCGTCAGCCTAAAGAACGAGGATCTCACCCAATGGATAAGCAAGAATCGGGGAAAACGCGCCTTTTTCGTCTTGGAGCATACGCGTCTCGGACGCTTTCGCGGATTGCTCGCGGGAAAAAAGCTGACTGAAGTGACGAGCATGCGTGACTGCAATAAATTTATTCTGCTGTCCGCGCGGCTGTGACCGCCGCTAACGAAGAAGCCTTCGACACTCGTTCACGTATTGACCCGATGACTCACTACATTTTCTATAAGCCAGCATCGCCCCTTTTTGATCGGCGGTAGCTTGCCGCGCCGCTCCGAGAACGATCCAACCTTCGGAGCTTGTCGGGTCGACGCTCGTCGCTCGCTCGGCCAATTCGATTGCCTCGGCGTACTTGCCCGTCTCCAACGCATACAGGGCCAATTTACTCAACGCTTGCGCGCCGCTCGGGTTAATCTCTAACGCATGTCGATACTCTTTTTTGGCTTTTGCGCGCTGTGAGCGTTGGTGTAGCGCAAGGGCCTTTTCCACCGCTTTGTGATATTCCGCCTCCAAATTCTCGTTCCGGGTCTGATCCGAGGAACTGTGAGAAATAGCCGCCGGCGGCTCGGGCGAGTCTGAATCGGAAGTGGCCTGAGGTCTCGAAGTATCGGCAAACGTCGCGAGCTTACCAGGCCCAGGGTCGCTGGCGGAAGCGACCTTGAGATCGCGGGCGGTGGTTTCGCTTTTCGACGCTGTGGTAGCCGGAGCATCGGGCGTTTTTTTCAGTAGGACTTGCGGCGACTTCGATCCCGTCGATGACGTGGCCTGCATCATTTGTTCTCCATATTCGACGCGATTCGTCTCAGCCGTATGCATAGGTTGCGGCAACTCGATATCTCGGGAAGACGCGCCCAAAACCGCGGGGGTCGGTACCACAAACTTGTGATACGCGATAAAGCTGCCGATACCAATCAGCGAAACAAATAGCGTCGCGATCGTAGCGTGCTTCGCGATGCGGGAGCCCTTGGACAGAGGGCGAGTCTCGATCTGAATGTCCCAGGCGAGTTCTTGCGCTTGCGACGGCCGTGGAGCCGCGCTCATAAAATCTTGCATTAAAAAATCGATGGCGTCGCTTGAAGTATCCTGCTCGTGTTTGCTTTCTGTATGACTTGTATTCGCTACTACCGTTTTACTCGGCTCCGATTCGTCGCCCTCGTCCGACGTCTGCACCGTCTTCACGCGCGGCTCGTAAACCCCTAGCGGTCGCGGCACCGCTTCGGGCTGTTCGGGTTTCGCCTGTGCCCGTAAGCCGGGAACGATTTCGAGTTTTACCTCGTCAGAGCTGTTCGAAATCGCGTTATCGCGCGAGCTACCTTCCTCGTTATCGGGTTGCGACCGGCCTCCCGCCTCGTCCCTATCGGATACGGTGGGGATCTCTCTTTCAGGGAATATGCGCACGACCCGCTGCTCTAGATTCGGTTGCATCCTCGCCTCAAACGAATCTGAAACAACAGTCTCCTCAACTAACTCGCGGTTCACTGCCGAAACGCAATCAGCCGAAATGTGCGATGCTTCCGCCGGCTGCGAGTAGCGACGAATACGTACATAGGACCTTCTTTTGCTTTTCCGACTAATCGTCATTTCAGGTCTATTGATCTCTACTGTATTTATGCACCGTCTCCCCAATATATGTGTTGGGGAACCCTGTTTTTCTACGAAAAATCACCCCATCTTTGATTTGTTGCCCACGGTTTGCGGCGTTATCCCTATAACGAACAGTATGGCTTAGACTATTAACAGCAAAAAAATTTGTTTTTGAACCGTCCCGACGAGCTGTTTTTTATGCACGATTCGTGCCAAGTTTTTTACCCATCTCGACCCGCTTTCGGTGAGCGAATTTCCGTATGTTCCGTGACATTTGTGCCGCGGTCTGGCGCAACTGTGCCAATAGTAACGTTACGAGACTCCGCTACCCGGGTTGAAGAAAATCTAAAAGGCATGCGGCACTGCACGGCGCGATAAGTTCCGCGACAAGCCAAGGAGAGCCATAACCCGGCAATCGCTTCTCGCGTATTTTATCGATCTCGCCAGACCTCAAGCGAGATGGTCTTGCAGGAATGAAGCGACCTTATCGATGTTAACCCGCTCTTGCTGAGTGGTATCGCGATAGCGAACCGTTACCGTTTGGTCCTGCAGCGTCTGACTATCAACGGTAAAACAGAAAGGCGTGCCCGCTTCGTCCATACGGGCATAGCGCTTTCCGACCGTCTGCTTGACGTCAAACTGAACCGCGTACCGACACCTGAGCTCTTGATAGAGCTTTTCCGCGATTTCAGCCATGCCTTCCTTATTCACCAACGGAAAAATCCCGGCGGTGATGGGCGCTATTCGAGGGTTAAATTTCATGAACATCTTGCTTGGCCGCTCCGGGTCGGTAGTAAAGGCTTCACAGATCAGCGCCAAAACGCCGCGGCTCAGTCCGGCTGACGGCTCGATCACGTGGGGGAAATATCGTTCTTGATTGTCCGGGTCGAAATACTCGAGCTTGGCGCGCGAGTACTGCTGGTGCTGCCGTAGGTCAAAATCGGTGCGGTGAGCAACGCCTTCGAGCTCACCGAAACCGGGCGCGCTAAACGGAAAGCGGTACTCGATATCAAAGGTTCCACAACCCTCCTTGGCATAATGCGCGAGCTCTTCTTTACCGTGAGAACGCAGGTTGAGGTTAGCGCCCTTCAACCCCACGGCTTGCCACCAATTCTTGCGGTGCTCGCACCAGAAGTCGTACCACTTCTTGGCCTGATCCGGCTGGCAAAACCACTCGATCTCCATCTGCTCGAATTCGCGCGAACGAAAGATATAGTTGCGCGGCGTGACCTCGTTGCGAAACGCCCGGCCGATTTGCGCGATGCCGAAGGGGACTTTCACCCGCATGGTGTCGAGGACGCTCTTGAAGTTGAGAAAGATCCCTTGCGCGGTTTCCGGCCTCAAATAGGCCACCGCATCCTCGTCCTGCACAGCGCCGACATAGGTCTTAAACATCAAGTTGAACTGGCGCGGCTCGGTGAGCGTGCCTTTCTTGTCGGTGTCCGGCCCGATCACCCGCTCCAAATAGCTCAGCGGGATTTCGGTCAACGGGACGGCCGTAAATTCCTCGGGTGACAATTTGTGTTGTTTCTTGATCTTTCTATAAGCCGGCTCGGGCTCGCCCTCCAGGAATGCAAACATGGGAATCGATTCATCGGATCTGTGTCTAAGCACCTGTAGGTGGTCGTGGCGATAGCGGTTTTTGCTTTCGCGGCAGTCGACCATGGGGTCGTTGAATCCTCCGACATGTCCCGACGCCTCCCAGACCCTTGGATTCTGTATGATAGATGTGTCCACACCCACCATGCTCAAGATCTCGCCCTCCGGACCGATGGGGGGACAAAGCACGGTGTCTCTCCACCAGAGATCTCGAATATTGTTTTTGAGCTGCGTCCCCAGCGGCCCGAAATCCCAAAAGCCGTTGATGCCGCCGTATATTTCGCTCGCGGGATAGATAAAACCGCGTCGTTTACACAGCGCGACGATTTCGTCCATGGATTTTTGCAATTCTGACATGGTTATCAACTCGGGTTAGATTTCTAGTTCGTCTCGGTGCTCCTGTAGCCACCTCATGTAGTATTCGATCGGCCGTCGCGCCTCGAGCTCTCCCCGCTCCACTTGCTCTTCGAGTCGGCGTTTCAGATTGCCGATGGCGCGCGATGGCGGCAGATCGAAGAATTCCATGATTCGGTCGCCGAGGCCCTTGGGTAAGGCGGGCTGCTTCGCGTCTTCAATCCGAAGTTGTCGAATCCGGGTCTCGAGCTCGTCTATCTGGCTCAATCCGCGTTTGCGGCGACCGAGTCGTTTGGTGGTAATGTCGGCGCGACCGAGATCGAGTAAATCGTTCAATCCCTCTCCCATCGCTCTCGTGAACCGCCGAACCGCCGAATCCGTCCAGCTCGAATCATATTGGCTGGCTCTCAGGTGATATAAAATCAGATAGTGGATTCGTTCGAATAACTCGCCCTCAAATCCCAGCCGCCGCGCGATCTGTTTGCGAAACATCGCGGCGCCGACCTCGCTGTGGCCGAAAAACCGAATTTGACTATCTTGCGACACGCGGCGTGTCTTGACCTTTCCGATATCGTGTAACAGCGCTCCCCATCGGACCTGCAGCCTGGGCACCGACTGCCACACGACCTGCTTACTGTGCTTCCAAAGGTCTTTGTGTTGCCATTCGCCGTCGCCAAACCCTACCATGGCCTCGACTTCGGGAAGCCAAACCCTAAGGGCGCCGACCTCAAGCAGAGCGTCCAGCCCGTGCTGAACGTACCGGCCCATGAGCAGCGCATCGAGGTACTCGCGCAAAGCGGCCACGGGCACGGCCTTGAGCTGCTTGCTCTTGGGATATGCCGGCGGATGCCTGAGTAAATCGGGGCTTTGCGTAGCCACCTCACGGGCCCAGGCCAACGCCTCGAGCGCTGGATCGACTATTTCGGATCGCGCTTGGTTCAACACCGGATTCTCCAAAGGCGGGCAATCTTGACACGACAAAGGCCGCTCGGCCCTAATTTTTTAGCCCTTTTTTTTGTTGTAGCCATGGGACAGAGAATTTTTCACGGTCGAAGGGAAAGGTCGGATACAAAGGCCGAAAAAAAATGGTAGCGTTAGCCGAAGGCCGGCCTTTTAGCAAATAGCTCGATAAAAGGCGGTTGCTTCGCTTTTGACAACAAACATAGCCCAATAGATCGTCGAGGCGTTTATCTAAATAATTCTAGTTTTACTGATTTTCATGTCACGCTATTCCCGCTCCACTTTTAGGATTTGGCTGGCGCCTCTCTCGCTTCTACTCGGGGTTGGGTTGACGATATTCGTGTTGACCTTCCTGCTAGACGCCCATGATCAAGCCGATCCGGTCCACGTGGTCTCCCTGCTCTTTCATCCGAATCCGGATTCGGCGGCGAATACGCTGGCGAACGCGGGAGAAATCGTCGCTGCGGTGCTGGCGATCGCTATCACGGTCGTCGCGATCATCGTCGAGCTAGCCTCCAACCGTTACACCCATCGAGTAACCGAGCTGTTCGTTAGCGAACGGATCAATTTCTTCGTCATGGGGCTTTTCGTCGTAACGGCTCTACAGGGTATGTGGGTATCGATCACCTTTGACTACTCCCCCGAAAAAGGCGGTTTCGTTCCGTATGTTGGAATCGGCCTGACAATGTTGTTGCTGACCGTTTGTTTAGTCATATTGCTGCCCTACTTCAACTTCGTCTTCGCCTATCTCAACCCGATTCAGATCGTCAATCGCATCTACCAGCACACGCTTATCTCGATAAAAACCAACGGCAACAAAGCGAATGTCGCCGAACGGCAACGGGAAGCGGTCCGCGGTATCGAGCAACTCGCGGATGTGGCGCTAAACGCCATGGAACACAAGGATAAGGGCGTTTCCATGGCCAGCGTGGACGCGTTACAAAAACTGGTGATCGATTACCAAGAGATCCGAAATTCAATGCCGAACGAGTGGTTTACCATCGGCGAATCTCTCGCCCGTAATTCGGATTTTGTCTCCATGGCCAAAGAGGTATTGGACGAGGTCGCCCGGCGCCAGATCTGGTTCGAAATGAAGGTGCTGCGTCAGTACCAGACTATCTACAGCGAATCGCTGAATCGCATGCGAGATATTAATTATCTAATCTCGATCAATACCCGCATGCTGGCGCTAGAGGCGATACGCCAAGAACACGATGAATTGCTGCGGTTGGCGATCAAGTTCTTCAACACCTATCTGCGCGCGACCATCGCGCAACGCGATGTGCGTACAGCTTATAATATCTTGAATCAATATCGGCTGCTGGCCGAAGAGCTTCTCGACGTCCGGGAAGGCGCGTATGCGGTCGAAATCGCCCGTTACTTTAAGCTCTATGGACAACTCTCTTTCTCCGCCGAGCTTCCGTTTATTCTTGAAACGGTCGCCTACGACCTTTGCGCGTTGAACGAAATCGCCTTTGAGCGCAAGGCGAAGGTAGCGAAAACCCTGCTTAAGATCTTTCTGAAGATGGATAAGGAAAGCGAAGGGGAGGTACAGGAAGCCAGCTTGAGGGGTGTGCGCAAGGCGCAGATTAAACTCGCGAGCTACTTTTTGCTGCACGGCGACGAAAAACGCGCGTTTCAGGTTTACGAGGATATGGCGAACGAGGACCTTCAGCGAATCGCCTCGATTCGCGACGAGCTGATCGCGGTTGAATCGCCCGAGTTTTGGGAGATTTCTGATCGCGGCGTGAATTTCGACTACCTTCCGCCGAATCGCAGAGCGCAGTTAGCGATCTTCTTTGGCTGGTTTAAGAATCTCGCTCCCGCTAATCAAACGATAATCAGCAACATTCCGGGTTCGATGTAGTACGAGACCGCGGATAGCTCGAGATCCTCTTGACTTCGAAACCGCAATAATCGACGCGGCCCGAGGGCGAGACGCCCTTGCTTCCGAGTCTCCCCGATGCGAGCGCTTCTGCTCCTGGCGATGCTACCGAATCCAAACGCGGGGGGTTGACTTTCCAGCGCTTGGGTTCAAGAGCATGCGCTGATGAAGACGTCGCTGACTGGAATCAAGCCAACGGGCATTCCCCATCTCGGTAACTATTTTGGCGCGATTCGCCCCGCGCTCGAGCTCGCTCAAGAGTGCCGGTCGATTTATTTCATCGCCGACTACCACGCGCTGACCGCCGAGCGAAATCCCGAAACGCTCAACGCGCATATCTATGACGTAACCGCGACCTGGCTCGCCTGTGGTCTCGATCCACAACGGACCATCGTCTTTCGCCAGTCGTCGGTCATCGAGGTTTTTGAGTTGACCTGGATTTTCGCTTGCATCGTCGCGACCGGGCAGCTCGAGCGGGGCCATTCCTATAAAGACGCCCTGGCCAAGGGCGAGGCGCCGAACGCGGGGCTTTTGAACTACCCGTTGCTCATGGCCGCCGATATTATCCTCTACGACACCGACTTCGTGCCCGTGGGTAACGACCAGTCGCAGCATTTGGAGCTCGCGCGCGACATCGCGATTCGTATGAATCATCTGTACGGGGAAAAAACCGTGGTCGTGCCGCAGGCGAAACTCGCCGCGACGCCCCAGGTGCCTGGCCTGGACGGGCGCAAGATGAGCAAAAGCTACGGGAACTCTATTCCGTTGATCGTCGCTTCGAAGGAGCTTCACGAGTTGGTGATAAAAATCAAGAGCGATTCAACCCCGCTCGAGCAACCCAAGGAGCCCGAGGGCGCACACGCCTTTGAGCTGTTTAAAGCGATCGCCTCGAAAGCAGAGTCGCAAGAGGTGGCTCGCAAGCTCAGAGCCGGAGGCTATGGCTGGGGACACCTCAAGAAGGAGCTTTTCGAGCGACTCGATTCCGATTTAGCGCCGATTCGCGAGCGCTACCACGACTTGCGCGACGACCGCAAGCGGCTGGACGACATACTGGAAAACGGCGCTGAACGCGCGCGGGTAAAAGCCAGAGAGACGATATCGAGGGTCAGACGGGCGGTCGGCATCGACGCGAAAAAGCCTTAACGCTATAAAAATCGCCGAGCGGAACCGCGAAAAAGTTAAGCGTTCAGGGGGGCAAACAAGTCGGCGGCCAATTCGCCTGTAAAACCGAGCGCGCCCGCAGGGCCGGCGAGGACGGTACTTACCGTACCTGACGAGCCGGCGCGAGGACGAAAGCCGGTTTTACGGGATGAATTGGCCGCCGTCGTAGTCAAACAGCACTACCCCCCTGAACGGTTACCGAAAAAGCTGCCTCTCTCTTAAGACGCCGGTGCCTTACCCGCGGTCGGTCCGCCGGAATCCGCGGATGGTTTCGGTGGCCCTTGTATCAAAATCGCATCGCCCTCGAAAACCGCTTCCGCGCTCAATAAATAAGTTCCATCGCGTTCCTTCCAGATTTGACGCACAACGGTCTGATGTAACGTCATCTGGTCTATCCGGTACCAACTGATCGACATCAGCGCGATTGCCTGATCCTGATCAGGACTCATATCCAAGCGCACGAGCTCGGTGTCGGCGATGCGAAATTGTCGTCCCCATCGGTGTCGGCTCTTGAAAAAAGTCGTCTGATAAGCGGGGTCGACGTATTGCGACGCGAGATCGATTCGCCCCCACCGGCTCGCGTCGTTCATGTCGCGAATCGAGTCGTTTAGCTTTCGCGTCGGACTGATGTTGTCCAACAAACAGGCGTGAGCGAACAAAACAAAGGCGAGAAGAATGAACCTCATCGGTCGTCCTAAAGGCCGGACATGGTTACTGCTGCTGCTCTTGCTCAAACGGAACCAGGGTTTCTACTAAAAGCTCGCTCTTCGCGTCGAGCTGTTGCAGAGCTTCGCGATCCAATACCGCGCCGGCTCGAAGCTCCGTAACCTGGTTTCTTAAAAGATCGATCACTCGCAAGCTCTCTTTTTGAAGGGCCTTGGTCTCGTCTATCTCCTGTCTCAATCGATCGAACAAAAAGTAGCCGAGGCCGATGGTCAAACCAAACAGAGCCGCGATTAAAAGAATCGCGAGCCAGCTCATGAGCGGATTATCGCTCGGCTGCGGTTGCGGCCGTCGCGTTCTCACCTCGCTCGATTCCTCGGGCTCGTCCGCCTCGATTACGGGTAAAAGTTCAAGCGTCTCATCGGTCAGAAGCTCGATTGGTTCTGAAGTACTCGGCTCTAGCCTGCGGGGCACCGCGGTGTCGGATACAGCGCTTATCGGCATCGCGATTTTCGTGGGTAAATGACCGAGCGCCGAGGACTTCAAGTGTACATTGGGATCGGTTGACAACTTATGGTCTTCAAAAAACTTAATAAAATCGTCATACGATTTAGCGCTGCGCGCGTGTCCGTGCAGAAATGTCTCGATATCTTGCGTGGTGAGCTCAGCTTCCGTGGGTTCGAGCCCGGTCGCTAGGATTTCGTACAAGATATCTTCCAATATCTCCACCGTTACCTTTTGGTTCGAGCCTTCCGAAGTTACCTTTTGGCCCGAGCCTTCCGAAGATGGTCTTATCGCAGCACTTGAAGTTGTCATATCCGATCTCCCGTATTGTTCAGCGCGCCCTCGGCTTGGATCTGTGACGTCTTTGCCGTTACCTTATAAAGAACCTTCTCTCACCCTAAGCCCGCTTCGAAAAAGGTCCAAATTTTCAGCACGGTTTGTCCGGCCTAAGCAGCCCGTGCTCCGTTCGGATTCGTAGTTCAAGTAGCTCTCTATCCTCGATTAAAATGCAAAACCGAGTTGATTGTTTATGTAGTTCCAGTCCAATATACTCCATGGCTAGCCTCCGTTGTGTGGCTTATCACCGCGTTATTGTTACTGTTTTTGTGGAGCCTCATGCTACCACGTCATCGGGGGCTAGCCGATTCATCCTATCTATAAGCCATAGATGTCCAAGGGGCGCGGCGGGCGGAGCTCGCTCTTGATCGGGCGGCCTAATTATGAACGACTGGGCGAATAGGTATAGACGTCATTGTTTTGCACGAACAGAGGACGTTTTCCGCGGCGGTTCGTGCTATAGCAATTCGGCGTGCAATCGGGGAGCAGTCGAGGAAAAAGAGCTTGCTATGTCCTTCAGAACTCACTTCATCGTGTCTTACTCAACTTTATATCTATCAACGGCTATTGCGCTTCACGCGACAGCATTCGCTCAAAAAAGCGATTCGGAAGAACCGCAGCACCGATACCAAATCGATCTCGGTAGTCATGCGGCGATGGGATTTGAAGCGATGACTTGCGAACGCAACGATGACGTGCACGGTTGTCAGGGGCCAACACCGGTCGTAGGTCTAAACCTCGGTGCGCAATACCGGCTGGCTCAGCGCTTTGCCGTTGGCGCGATCGGTGGTTTGAGCCTCGTTCCAAGTAAGGACACCGGGTATGTCTTTCTCTGGCGAGCGACGGCCGAAGGGCGCTACTACCCCATTGCTCATGGTAGCACCGATCTATGGTTATCGTTGGAAGCCGGCCTGGTCGGCGCAACAGCTTCGTTGCCTGAAACACGGACGTCCGGTGAACCGCTTATGGTAGATGAAAACCTCTTTGGCTTCGGTCTCGGTCTAAACGTCGGCGCGGACTTTGAGATCGTCGAACGGTTTGCTCTTGGTATCGTTTTACGAACACTCGGAACATTTATGAATCTATCCGACCGCGGCTATCTCGGCAGCTATGTCGACTTTAATCAGGTGATATGGGTGATGCCCGGAATAAACATTCGTTATAGGATATAGGTCCTCGATCAG